>DAOUKN010000323.1:0-4839 GCA_034421255.1 Chloroflexota bacterium
TCTACCAGTCCAAGTACGCCGCGCTGCTGGCGAACCGGACCGGCGACGGCCCACCCGAGACCCTCACGCTGGCCGGGCGCTACTGCGAATCCGGCGACGTGCTGCTGCGCGACATAGATCTGCCGCCCCTGCGCCGCGGCGACCTCATCGCCGTACCCGCGTCCGGCGCCTACCACATGAGCATGGCCAGCACCTACAACATGGTCGGCCGGCCCGCCGTCGTGATGGTGGCCGACGGCCAAGCTCGCCTCACCCGCCACCGCGAATCCGACGAGGACTTGCTGGCAGTCTTTCCCTAACTCGCATCCGTTAGTCCAAGGGCGGCCATCTCCCGCCGCCGTGGATCGGGTCGACCCCACGCCTACCGCAGCGGGTCGACCACCTCGAGGAACGGGAATCGATGGAAATGGGTGTCGCGGGTGCAGATGCGGCTGACGCCATGCTCCCGCATCACCACCGCCGTGTGCAGGTCGTGCATCAGGTTGCCGCGAACGTCCGGGAGTTCCGCGAGCGTCTGCGTCAGAACCGCCTGGTGGCGGTCGGTTGGCCGCAGGAGCGCGAAGCCTGGCGAGGCAAGCACCACGGTGAGAAATCGCCACGCGTCACCCGGACTCCATGGCGAGCGGAGCACGCGCGGATGCGTGCTGACCCGAAGAAACTCGTAGCAGACATTCCAGGTGAGAAAGGTCGGCGTAGGTTCAGCCCGCCATCGATTCAGTTGCCCTTGGCAGACCTGGTGTACCTCGGACGTCTCGTCGGCTGCATAGACGAGAACATTCGTATCGACGACGAGCAATCAGGACTCGTCCATTGCCGCATAGAGCTCGTCTCGGTTGGCGACATCGACCAGCGCACCGCCACTGTTCCAGCGCGGGAGCTCTGGCAGCGCATCTTGCTCGGTCACATAGGGCGGCGCCGGTTCGAGCACCCGCATGATGCCGGCCTCAACCAGGGCCGTCATGGTGGTTCCGCGACGCGCGGCCTCTTCGCGCAGACGGCGCATCACGGCGTCGTCGATATTCAGCGTTGTCTTCATCTGCCACACCGTTCAACGTCGTCATATGGCAAACCATACATCACGTATGGCTATATGGTCAACGCAATTCTATCCACCTACCGGAGTGGCGCGCGGCCGGCTTATCCCGCGGCGTAGCCTTCGAGAATGCGCCCGGCGCTGGATCGCCGCAGCTTGTCCAGGGCCTGCGCTTGCAGCTGCCGGATGCGCTCGGCGGTGAGGCCCAGTCGGTTGCCGACATCGACCAGGCGCAGCGGCTCGCGTCCGCCGAGACCGAATCGCAGCCGCAGGATCGTCCGCTCGCGCACGTCCAGCGTGGCCAGCGCCCGATTGAGATCGGCGCAGAGGAACTTTGATCGCAGCTCGTCGAACGGCTGCGGTACTCGCGCTCCATCGGGCGGTGTCAGCGAAGATTCATCGTCGGCAGTCGCGCTATCCAGGGAGATTGTCCGCCCGGCGAACCGGCGCAGGCGCGACAGCTCGGCCGTCGGCAGACCCACTCGGCGCGCCACCTCACCATCCTCGGGATCGCGCTGCAGCTCGGCCCGCAGCTCATCCCAGATCCGACGTGAAGTCGCTAGCTTGCGGTGCACGTAGTCGGGAAGCCGCAGCGGCAGGTCGGCCTCGGCCGCCGCCCGCGCGATGGGTTGCTGCACCCACTGCATGGCGAAGCTGCTGAACCTGAAGCCGTGCCGCCAGTCGAATCGCTCCACGGCGCGCATGAGCCCCGTGTTGCCCTCCTGGATGAGGTCGAGCAGCGGCGCGCGTCCATCGGCAAAGCGACGCGCCACCGCCACCACCAGGCGCAGATTGGCGGTGATCATCTGCTGGCGGGCCCCTGGCTCGTTGCGCTCGATGCGCTGCGCCAGCTCCAATTCCTCGCGCGCCGTGAGGCGAGGAAACCGGCGAATCTCACTCAGATAGGCACGCAGGCTCGACGCCTCGTCCAACTGGGCGGTCGGCCCTATTCCTCCACGTTGGGCGGACATTGGGAGCTTGTCGGCGCTGCCTCTCGGGGCCAGGCGGATCCTCGACGCCGCAAGTATACGCAGGGGGCTGCGGTGAGCTAAGCCATGCTTTCGAGTTGATCGACGGTGACCTCGTGCCGTAGCGGCAGGCCGCTCGCGTGTCGCTCCAGCTCGTCGAGCATCGCGTCGGTCAGCCGGGCGCGGCGTTCGGGGGTCAGCCCGGCGACGTGGGGCGTCAGGAGCACCCGCCGCATCCCCAGCAGCGGGTGATCTGACGGCAGCGGCTCCTCGTCGAAGACGTCCAGAGCGCAGTCAAACCGCTCCTTGGCCAGTTCGGTCAGCAGAGCCTCCGTGTCGATAAGCGCGGCGCGGGCGTTGTTCACCAGCACGGCTTCATCCTTGATCAGCGCCAGCATCTCGGCGTCGATCATGTGGTGCGTCGAGGGCAAGACCGGCGCGTGAATGCTGATCACGTCGCTGGTCCGCATCAGGTCCGGTAGCTCCAGCTTGCGCACGCCCAGCCGCTGGGCCTCCCTTTCGGTCAAGTAGGGATCGGCGACGACGATCTCGACGTCGAACGGCCGCAACAGCGGAATGAGCCGGCGTCCGACCTTGCTCGCGCCGACGATGCCGTAGCGCTTGCCAAAGAGCTCGCGGTCGACAACCGGACCGATGTCGCGCCAGCGGCCGGCGCGCATGGCGAAGTCGAAGTCGCCGGTCCGCCGCAGCAACCCGAGCACCACGGCCAACGTGTGCTCGGCGACGCCGAGAGCGATGAAGTCGGCGGCGTGGGTCACGCGCACGCCGCGCTCGAATACAGCCGGCGGCGCCACGCTTCGGATCGTGCCCGCCGCGTAGCAGATGATCTCCAGCTCCGGAGCGGCGTCCAGCAACTGCTCGTCGTAGGCGCACGAACCCCACGAGGCCAGCACGGCCGTCGCGCCGCCGATACGCTCTCGCACTTCCGGGGCATCCCAGGCTCGGTCGCCGTCGTTGAACGTCACCGATTCGGCCAGGCGCTCCAGCCGCGCGCGTGACTCAGACGTCGAAATGCGCTGGAAGAGCGGACGCTCAACCGTCACCAGCACGCGCGGCGCGGGCATCGAGCAACTCCCCGGTGAGGATCGGCCTGCGCTGGCATGATAGGCGCGCACCCGGCAGCCCCTGCGGAGGCGCGGCACGTTCGATGCAAATCATCCTGTTCACCAAGTTCTTCGAGACGCTCGAACCGCAGGCGTTGGGCGAACACGTCGCCGGGCTGGGCTACGACGGGCTGGACCTGACCGTGCGCCCCGGATACCCGATCAACCCGGACAACGTGCGGACGACGCTGCCACCGGCGGAGCGCCTGTGGGAAACGCTCGGCCTCTCATGCCCGATGATCACCATGCCGACGGACTTCAACGACCCGACGCACGCGGATGCAGTGGCGATCTACGAGGCGGCGGCGGAAGCCGGCGTGCAGGTCATCAAGACGGGCTACTTCATCTTCACGCCGGGCATGGACTACTGGGCCGCCGTGGACCACGCGCGCCGCCGGCTCGAGGGCTTCGAGGCGCTGAGCGCGCGCACCGGCGTCAAATCCCTCCACCACACGCACAGCGGGGCGGTGCTCGGCTCCAACTGCGCCGGCCTGATGCACTTGCTGCAGGGTCGCGACCCCGCCCACGTCGGCGCCTACATCGACCCAGGACACCTGGCGGTGGACGGCGAGGACATCGACATGGCATTTGCCATGTGCGACGAGTACCTGGCCGCTGTCGCCGCCAAGGACGCCTGCCACCTTCCGGACCCGCGACCGAACGCCCCGGCAGCCTACGGACCCGCCTTCGTGTATGTGGGCGACGGCGCGGCGCCGTGGGGCCGCGTGCTCGAGCTGCTGGCCGAGCGAGATTTCGACGGCCCACTCACGGTGCACACGGAATACACCGCGCGACAGGACGTGATCGCGACGGTCGGCGGCAAGGACCAGTCGGCGGACGCCGACGCTGTACGCGCCCGCGGGGCGGCACAGGACTTGCAGTTCCTTAGGTCGCGCTGGGCGGCGCTCCAGCAGGCAAGGAGCGGGACGTCGTGAGCCCTTCGCGTGTGGCGGCGGTATTCGGGGCAAGCAGCGGCATGGGGCGCGCGTCGGCACTGGCGCTGGCCACCGAAGGCATGGACGTCGCCGTGCTGGCGCGCCGGCAGGCCGAGCTCGACGCCGTGGCGGCACAGATACGCGACTCCGGGCGCCGCGCGCACGTGGAGCCCGTGGACCTCACCGACGGCGCCGCGGCGCGCCGGGCCGTGCAGGCGGTCGTGGACAGCCTGGGCCGAATCGACGTGCTGGTGTACGCCGCCGGCTGGAACATCCCCAAGCGGCGGCTCGAGGAGCTGAGCGCCGACGACTGGGAGACCATGCAGCGGGTCAACCTGTGGGGACTCTACGACGTGGCGCAGGCCGCGCTGCCGGCGCTGCGGGAATCACGCGGACGGCTGGTGGTCATCTCGTCCGCCGCCGCGATCATGCCCGACGCCTCGGGCGTGGCGTACCAGGCGGCCAAGAGCGGCGAAGCGGGCTTCACCCTCGGCATGATGCAGGAAGAGGCGGAACACGGCGTGCGCGCCACGGTCATCTATCCGGGGCTCACCGACACGCCGTTGCTCGAGCAACGGCCGACCCCCACGCAGCCCGAGATCGTGGCCCAGGCCCTGCAGCCGGAGGACGTGGCGCGCGCCGTCGTGTTCGTCAGCACGCTGCCGGATCGGGCCTACGTGCCGGAGCTCAGCCTGCTGCCCGCCGCCGTCCAGCAGCGGTAGGCGAGCCCGCCGCCCACTTCGGTCATTCCGAGCGCCAGCGAGGAATCTAGAGGGCGC
>DAOUKN010000324.1:0-10573 GCA_034421255.1 Chloroflexota bacterium
GAACGGCGCCGCCCGGAGCGCCGTCAATACCAGCCACACCCAAATCCCCGCTCGCGGTGGTTACCACGCGCGCGTCGGGAAACATGTGCCAGGCCGTGACGAGCGGACGCAACGACGGCGACCCGACAAGTATCCGCTCGGGAAGGCCCAGGCGTTGCGCCGGCGGCGTCGTGACCTCGTAGAGCGCAACTTCACCCACCGATTCGTCGTCGAGTCGTCGCAGGCCGGGCTGTTGCGCGAGCGCGAGCCGCGGGCGCGGTCGGCGCTCTTGCGACGCCAGCCAGGGCTCGCCCGTCGCCTGAATGAAGCCCGCGTGCGCGCTCACCCAGTGCGGGTCGAGCATGACGTTTCGAAAGCGCCCGAACGCAAGCAACCGGTCGACTGGATATCGATTGGGACCATACAGCCCCAGATTCAGCGTGGCGATAAACGGGCCATTGAGCGTGGAGGACGCCCCGCCCCAAATCGAGCGCTTGGGCGGTTGGATCACGGGCGGGGGATTGCCCTGGCTGGAGATTTGCCCGGTGCGACTCTCGTAACTGCTCGGCCAAAACATGGGCAAGTGAACCATGCGGTCGTTGTGGGGAAACGCCCTCAGGTTGTCGACGACCGCGACCGTATCGGCATCGAACCGATACGTCCGCAGGTGACCCGCGAGGTCCCCGCTCCAAAACGGGAGGGTGCTCCCGGCAACGACGGCGCCCGCAAAGACGGTGGCCAGGGTCCGTCGCATGTCCGGCGGCCTGTACACAAGGTGGGCGACCGTTTGTCCCACCAGCAGGGCCAGCAGCAGCCCCGCTCCGGCGGTGAGGTAGCGGATATTTCGGAAGATCGCGCCGATCAGCGTGGCGTCGACCCCATCCTGAATGACGGACAACGGCTCGTTGAATCCCTTGCCGACCAGTGCCAGCGCGAGGAATGCAAGCAAGCCCAGCACCGCCTGCTTTCGGGCCGCTCCGCGCATCAGGACCGGAGCCGCGAGGGCCAAACCGGTCAGCAAGCCGCGGGCGACGAGCCGGATGCCACTGACCGGAGCCAAGGCACCCACCGGATCTTGCGAATAGTTGTAGGGAGCGCCGGTCAGGGTCAGCGCTTCGGCAAACGTTGGCGCCGCGCCTTTGATCCATTGCGCGGCGGCTTCGATGCTCCAGGCCGACATGATCTGGTTGGCCGAGGGCACCACGAGGAGTTGCCAGGTGATGAAGGCAATGGCTTGGTGCAGCAGAATCACGCTGAGGCCCATTGCCGCCACGAGCCCCAAGCGCCGCAGTCGCTGGCCGCGTGAGCCGGAGGCGGTGAAGGCTCGGAAGAGCGCATAGCCGCCAACGAGGCCAGTGACGACGAATGCCATATGAATCGAAGCGGCAGCCAGCCCGATCCAGAGGCTGCCGCGAACGAAGCCGCGGCCACTCGGCGTCCGATCGAACACCTCGTGCGCCACCTGCACCGCCTTGGGAAGAAACGCCACGCCCAAAAGCAGGCCGAAGTACCCGGCGACGAAGGAATCGAGGAAGAACGGCGTCGTCATGTAGACGACCGCGGCCGTGAAGGCCCCCGGTCGACCCATGCCCAGACGCTTGGCCGCCTGGAACATGAAGACGCCGCCCACGGTGATGAAGATGATCGAGATACGCGACGTCAGCCAGCCGTCCACGCCGGGGAGGAGCGTGAGGCCTCCCAAGATCAGCATGAGGTATTGGCTCATCGCCCGTTCTTCTTCGGACGAGCCGAAAAGGTTGGTCTGCCAGGCCGACAGCCGATCAATGGCGAATTCGGTGTTCTGCCAGGCGGTCGGCGGGATGGTCCAGTCGTCGCGCAGCCCCAGGTAGTCGGGGTTGAAGATCACGCCGCGGTGCCAGACGAGCACCAGCAGCAGGATGGCGACGTAGGCGGCCGCGTCCGGGTGCCGCGCGATGAGCCGCCGGGTCCAGGCAACGAGGTGCCGCACCCTCCGCAAGGACGGAGCGAGGGCGCCCGGCACCACAGTGGAACCGACGCTAGCGCTCACACGTGATCAGCTTGCGTCGTCGCGGCGTCGAGAGCGCCGGGAATGTTCCAGCGCCGACATAGGCCCGGACCCATGACGCGTCAGATATGTCGTCCACCGCGGCCTCGCTGGCACAAGCTCACTCATTTGGGCTTCGCCACGATATGGAACTCCGGCCCGTAGGGAGCCGGACACGTGACACAGTGGTATCCATGCGCCGTCAGCCGCGCAACGGTGATGTCAGCCAACCCATCGGAGTGAGCTTCTACCGCCACGGTCGGACGGTGCTCGCGAAGGGTGGCCGCTGCCCCACGGAGAACTTCGAGCTCGAGCCCTTCCACGTCAATCTTGATCAGCGACGGCGGCCGAAACTCCTGGGTGAGTTCGTCGATCGTTGTCGGGGTCGCCGCCGCGCCATCAGTCGGCGACGAGGTTCCCGAGAGGTCGGAAACGGCAACCTTGCGCACGACCGTGATGTGATCGAACCCGTTGAGCGCAGCCTGACCTTCCACTTCGGCGGCATTCGCTGGATCCGGCTCGATCGCGACAACCAGTCCCGCCGGCCCGACGGCGCGAGCGCCGACGAGGCTGTGGAAGCCACTATGGGAACCGACATCGAAGAAGGCGTCTCCGGGCGAGAGACTTTCGGCAATCGTCTGCTGAACTAACGGTTCGAATGTCCCGAGCCAATACTCCACCACGACGTTGCGCTTGGAGCGTCGCCATTGCAGGCCCTTCGCCTGGCCCAAACGGACCACCGTCACGCTGCCGTCACGATGGAGCGTGAGGATGCGCAGCACGACCGACCGCAACAGCCGGTGGCGCACAATCCAGGTCCGATAGGGCGCAGCCCAACGGATTAGGTGGGTCAACACAAGCACTCATCCTTGCACATGTCTGGATGCGCTTGATGTCCCCAGACGTAGGATTCGCACTGGCCACCGCCTACTCTGCGCTTGGCCACGCCGCGGCTGCCCATTGCGCGCATTCGACCAGCCTTCGATCTACCGCCACAGGCGCGGGGCCGGCGCCCAGCCCACCACGAGCATCCCCACCAGAAAGCCCAGATTCGCCATCAAGATCCAAAAATATCCCGCGTTCGGTGCAAACGTCACCGTCACTTCATCTCCCGCCGCCAACTCCACGAGCCAGCCGTTGAAGTGCCCGTCCAGCACCACATGACGCGCCGCGCTCACTTCTTCGCCATTGACGTGCAGCACCCAGCGCGGGTCGAAGCGCTCGTCGAGCCGCACCAGCCGCTCTGCCGCCTGCCCCGTGTACTCGGCCGCCGCCCAGCCGCGCTCGTCTCCGGTCAGCGCCAGGGCTGCACCAATCGGAGCGGCCGGCTGCCGCCCCTCCGCCAGCACCACGGATAGGCCATGCGGCAACGGCGATACCGCCACCTCCAGCAACTCAAACTCCAGGCCGGGCAGCTGTTCGTACAGGTGCGCGACCTCAAGGGTGGCAGTGCCCGAGCCCGGATCAAGCGGCACCTCGACTCGGACGAGCCGGTTGCGCTGTCCGGCCTCCTCACGGTGGCGCACGCGTGTGATCTCGGGATAAACCTGGGCGCCGATCGCGTAGGCGTCGTCGGCGCCCGCGGTGAGGCGGCCAAGGAAGGAAACCGTGCGCCCGTCGGACGGCACGGTGGCTTCCACGCGCACCGGGCCCCCACAAACGGCGGCCTCGCAGGGTCGGTAGCCCTCCGCTTCCAGCGTTTGGTGGGTCACGCTGACGACCGGCTCGGCCGGCCGCGGCGCCCGCAGTGTCAGACGGTGGGCGCCAGCGTCGAGTTCCACCACCCCTTCCAGGATGTCGTGCCCCGTGTCGGTCCTCGCGCGCTCCAGCGTCACGGCCGCGCCATCGATTGCCACGGTCGGCTGCACGTGCGGCGGGGCCGCCAGTCGCACCGTGTACGCCCCGGCCCGTGCCAGCCGGAAGGTGCGATCGCCGTCGGTCGTTCCCAGGTCCGGCAGCACCGTGAACAGCGGCAACTGCGCCAGCGCCCGAGCCGCCGCCCGGTCGGCGGACTCAATCTCCGCCGTCGTCAGCAGCCCAAGCTGCGACACGGCATTGAGACCGGGACCGTCGGTGCGAACCTCCACCGTGTGGGTGCCCGCGCCGCTGGTCGGCGCCTCGATCCGCGTCCAGCGATAGCCGTAGCCCGCCGCCTCGCGCGTAACGACCCGCGCCACTGATCGGCCATCGAGCGTGATTTCGAGCGCGCTGGCCTCCGGGCTCACAAAGTGGCGGATCCAGAGCTCGCTGGTCGCGCCCGACGTGTCGACGGCAACCGTAAAGGCTGCACCGCCGGCTCGGGTCAGGAGCCCGCGTGTCATGTCCGCGATCTCAGGATCCGCATACCACCAGGCATTCTTGTAGGGCGCTACCCATTCCCGCGTGGCGTCCGGGACCTCCGGCCACACCTGATCCGCCGGACTCACCAGCGCGCCCTCCGGCAAATGGGCGGCCACCAAGTCCAGCGGATCGGCACCCAGCCAGATCTCCGAGGCGGCGTGGACGGCTCCACCCGGAGCGCCGGTGATTCCCCGCACGCCCACCTCGCCGCCGGTGAGCGTCACGGATCCCGCATCGCTGAACATGTGCCAGGCCGTGACGAGCGGTCGCAGCGACGGCGAACCGACGAGTATCCGCTCGGGAATGCCCAGCCGCTGCGCCGGGGGCGTGACGACCTCGTAGAGCTCAACCTCACCCACCGATAGGTCGTCAAGGCGGTGCAGGCCGGGCTGCTGCGACAGCGCCAGCCGCGGGCGCGGGCGCTGCTCCTGCGACGCCAGCCACGGCTCGCCGGACGCCAAGATCAGGCCCGCGGGCGCGCTTACCCAATGCGGGTCCAGCAAGACGTTCCGAACCCGTCCAAACGCCAGCAGGCGGTCGACGGGATACCGGCTGGGGCCATACAGCCCCTGGTTGAGCGCGGCGAAATAGGGGCCGTTGAGCGTCGCGGACGCCGACCCCCAGATGGAGCGCTTGGGCGGCTGCACCACCGGCGGGGGATTGCCCCGGCTGGAGGAATGGCCCGTGCGGCTCTCGTAGTTGCTCGGCCAAAACATGGGCACGTGGACCATCCGGTCGTCGTGGGGAAGCGATCGGAGTCTGTCCAACACCGCAACCGTGTCGGCGTCAATCCGGTAGGGGCGCAGGTGACCGGCGAGATCCCCGCTCCAAAACGGGAGGGTGCTGGCCGCAACGACGACGCCAGCTAGAACGCCGGCCGCAGCCCGTTGCAGATCCGGAGGCCGCGCTGCGAGGTGGGCCACCGTTTGTCCCACCAGCAGGGCGAGCAGCAGCCCGGCCCCGACGGTGAGGTAACGGACATTCCTGAAGATTGCGCCGATCAGCGTGCTGTCGAGCATCTCCTGAATGATGGGCAACGGCTCGTTGAATCCCTTGCCGATCAGCACGAGCACGATGAACCCGAGCAGTGCCAGCACCGCCTGCTGCCGGGCCGGGCCGCGGAGCAGGACGGGGGCCGCGAGCGCCATGCCGGCCAGCACGCCGCGGGCGACTAGCCCAAGGCCGCTGACGTGGGCGAGGGGCCCTGCCGGGTGTTGGGAATAGTTGTAGGGACTGCCAGTCAGGGTCAGGGCTTCGGCGAGCGTCGGCGCCGCACCCTTGATCCACTGGGCGGCGGCTTCAATGCTCCAGGCCGACATGACCTCGCTGGCCGAGGGAATCACGAGGAGCTGCCAGACGATGAACGCGACGGCGGGATGCAGCAGGACGACGCTGAGGCCCATGGCGGCGACGAGCCCCAGACGCTGCAGGCGCTGCTCCCGAGAGCCTGACGCGGTGAACGCGCGGAAAAGCGCGTAGGCGCCGACCAGAGCGCTCGTGATGAAGGTCAGATGAACTGAGCTGGCGGCCAACCCGATCCACAGGCTGCCACGGACGAAGCCGCGCACACCCGGAGCCCGATCGAAGGTCTCGTGCGCAACTTGCACCGCCTTTGGCAGCAGCGCGACGCCGATGAGCATGGCGGCATAGCCGGTGATGAACGCGTCGAGGAAAAACGGCGTCGTCATGTAGACGACGGCGGCCGCAAAGGCCCCCGGCCTGCCCGTACCCAGGCGCTTCGCGGCCTGGTACATGAAGACGCCGGCAAGCGCGAGAAAGACAATCGACACGCGCGACGTCAGCCACCCGTCCACCCCGGGAAGCAATGCCAGCGCCCCCAACGTGAGCTGGAGGTACTGGGTCATCGCCCGCTCTTCCTCGGACTGTCCGAAGTAGTTCGTCTGCCAGGCCGAGAGCCGATCGAGCGCGAAGTCGGTGTTCTGCCAGGCGGCCGGCGGGGTGGTCCAATCGTCACGGAGCCCCAAGTACCCGGGGTCGAAGATCAGTCCGCGGTGCCAGATCACGACCAGCAGCAGGATGGCCACGTAGGCCGTTGCGTCCGGGTGGCGCGCGATGAGCCGCCTGCCCCACGCGACGATGCGCCGGACGGGCCCGAGCAACGATGAATGGCTGCTGCGGGCCACGGCTTGCGCAGCGCCCGAGGTCATGCGCCGACCAGGTTCAACGCGCGTTCCTCACGCACCGAGCCGCCGGCGACCCGTTGTGCGCCGCCGCAACTCCCAGAGCTTCACCGACCCAGTCGGGCGCACACCATTTGCCGGCCGTCTGGCTACGGCGCCGCCGCGGTGCGTTCCCTCCGGAGCACCTTGACGGCCCAGCCGAGCAACGCGAGCGCCCCGGCGCCAAGAAAGGCGTCGAGGGTCCACGCCACGGCTGTCAGGGATTCGTGATGCAGCCACAGCGTCACGGCGCACGCGATGCTCAGCGGAACAAGCACAACCCATACGCGAAGCGTACCGGCCCCGATATGGAAGTAGGTGAGCATTGTGACGAGCGCCAGGAGCGATCCGGCGAGGGTATAGCCCCAGACCAGCTGCGGGACTGGCACGTAACGGTCCGCGAAAATGATCTGGAAGACCAGTTCGGGCAGAGCGACGATCACCAGGGCAGCGCCGCCGCTGATGAGGACCGTAAAGGCGGCAGTCACCGCGAACGTACGGGTCAGCGGCTCGCCGGCGGCTACGTGCCGAATGATGTGCGGGAGCACGACCTGCGCGGCGGGCAACGATGCGAAGAGGACGATGCGCCCAACGAGGGCAGAGGCCGCGTACAAGGACGCGCCGGCATCGTCGAAAAAGTGACGCACGACCAAAACGTCCACGTTCGTCAGGATGGCCAGCGAGAGCGCGAGCAACCCGACCCGTACGTGCGCCGACAGGCCGGTCGCATCGGGGACGGCGCCTACCGGCGTTTCCGTCGTCGCCCGCGCGATGTATGGCGCGGCGAGCACCACGATCAGAACGCCGATGAGACCGGAAAGCGCCGATGCAGCCATACCCCCGGCTACGCCAAAGCCGAGGGCCACCAACCCAACGCCGATTCCCGCCCGCAATGCGCCGTCCACCAGATTCGACGCCCCGAGCAAGAGAAACGCGCGCAGGCCGGTCAGCAGCGCCTTGGTGAACGGCGCCACAAAGCCGATGGCAACCGCACAACCCAGCCAAATGACCGCGGCTCGGTTGTCGGTCCCGATCAGTGCTTCGATGGCACCACTCGCGGCGGCGACGACGATCCACGCGACGAGGCCGACAACCCCGGCTCGGACGAGCGCTCGCCGCAAGATCGCGAGGGCGGCCGAGCGGCCTCGGGCAACCACGGCGAGGCTGGTGCTGCGCGTGCCGATGGGCAGCAAGAGTTGGGACGGCACGGAGAGCACGGCGAACAGCGCCAGCACCGCGAACAGATCCGCATAGTCGCCTGGCGCCAGCAGGCGCGCCATGGCCCACTGAAACCCAAAGGACGTCAGGCTGGCGAGGAAGCTGAGGCCGCCAAGTACCACGGTGTCGCGGGCAACGGCGCGCGGCCCCGAGGATTCGCGCCCCGCGGAGCCCTGCGCACCGCCGCCATCGCGACCGTTGGGCGCTTCTGCGGCCTGGCGCACCTCAGGCGTTCGTTCGCTCAGCGTGCTGCCGTGTGCGCGAACCTAGAGCGGCTATCGCCGGGCTCGAACACCTACTTGGCCGCTGGGCTCGTCTGCCCGGGGTGCGAGCGCGAGGACGCCACCAGCCACGGGTCGGTGCCGAGCGGATCTGCATCAGCCACGTCTTCCAACAGCAGTTGAAGCTCGCGCTCGGCGATTACCGACCAATCAAGCTGGTCCACGCGGGCCGAGCCTCGCTCGGCAAGCTCGAGCCGGCGGGTTTCGTCACTCAACAGGGAGAGAATAGCGCCGGCAAGAGCCGGGATGTCGCCTTCCGGCACGGCGTGGTAAGCATCGCCCCAGACCTCCACGAGTTCAGGCAGGTCGTAGGCGACCACCGGGGTGCCAAGGGCCATGGCTTCGCCCATGGCAATTGACCAGTTCTCCTCGTGCGAGGGGAGCACGAAGACTTGGCAAGCGCCAACGCACTGATCCTTCTCGGCGTTCGTCGTCGATCCCAAGAGATCGACGTTCTCTTCGAGTCCCCAGTATCGAATGCGATCCCTCACCGCATCTTGGTCGGGTCCGTCACCAATCATCGCCAGCTTGGCGCCTGGCCTCTGAGAAACGACCAGTGCCCAAGCGTCGATGAGGTCAAAGACGCCCTTTGAGGCGGCCATACGACCAACGGATGTGGCGTCACACCGCGGCTGTCGCCGGTTCGGCGTGACCGCGCGCATGGCGGCCAGATCCACGCCGCAGGCCACCGCGGCGACACGGCGCATCGGAAATCCAGTGCGCCGAAGCTGGCGCGCGGTCGCGCGGGAGACTGCGAGCGTGCAGTTTGCGAAGAAGGCCGCGCAGAGCAAGGACAGTCGGTGAGCGAGGAGAAAAGCAAGCGCGTGGTACCAGCGCGGTCCCTGCCGTCGCCAAAATCGCCAAACCGGAACCAAGTGCACGACCACGCCCAAACGCGCGCGCTTCCAGTTTCGCAGCTTGAGCATGGCGCCAGGTAAGACATCGTAGGGCTGATCGTGCGCGGTTACGATCAGGCTCGGCTTCAGTCGCCACAGCGACAGCGGGGCAAACAAGCACACGGCAAGCGAGTGCAACACGATCCACCAGCGGCCCTCGCCGACTCGCCACCGAGTGACGTGTGTCGTCGGTGTGAGACCCCATTGCTGACAGGTGATTCCGGCTTGGGCGCTCCCCATCAGGTGCACGTCATGCCCGGCGTGCTGCCATTGCTTGGCAATCTCGATGAGCCTGACGCATCCACCATCGATTTGCTCACGAACCAAACCGTTCATGACTAGGAGTATTCGCAATGGCGCTGTCGCGGGGCCACAAGCGCGGGATGCTACCACTGGCGGCCACGGCGCCGCCAGAACCGTAATCTCACCGAGACTCCCGGACCAGAAGTCAACGAGGGGTCAACCAATCGTAGTTCGCATCAGGTTTATCGCTCGATAAACGAGGCGTTCGTAGATCGATGGGCTGCTTATCTACGGCTTGAATGGCCACGACATACTCACGTGAATTACCAAGTTCATTTCACAATTAGTCTCTGTTTTAGTCTCGGTATGGGCAAGTGCAATCGGCTGCTACAAGCTGTGATCGAATAGCATCGCGTGCGGCTGGGATTGACCAATCAGCCCGACTCTCAGGTCCGTTCGCTTTTCCAATTGCGGGTAGAAAGCGATTGTGTGGACCAAGATTCGCCATGCTGCGATAAGGATTCCTGAGTTGCACCAGCGAGGGGTCAAGCTCGCCCGCTCCCTCGCGAGCCGTAAGTCCTACTGACAAGTCGGAGGTCGGGCACGTCGGTCAGGCTGACGGAGGTCGTAGGCGCTGTTCGCAACGTCATGGAAACGTGACCGGCCCCATCAGCGCGCCTACGATCGTGGCCGCGGTGATTCCACCGCCCACGACGACCGCGGCAATTCCGCCAAACCGGTCACGCCTCAGCGTGGACCACGCGAGACTGCCCGCCGCGCCCCCCGCCAGGAGCGCAACGACGATTCCAATGCCTAGATAGACCGGCGCTTCGCTCGCTTGCGTCCACAACCGGGCGAGAGCGCCCGCGTGGCCGGTCGTGGCAAATGCCAGATCAATGCCGACCGGCGCATGGCCCAGCCGATCGACGAGCTGTCCGTCGGGGTAGGCGTCGTTCCGCGTCCCCCCGACGTACAGCGCCGCCGCGGTGGGCTCGGGCGCCGCGATGCGGAGCATCAGCGTCTCCCCTGCCAGCAGGTCAATCGGGGCAAACGAGATGCGCGTCGGCTGCACCTCGGCGCCCAACGGCGCCTCGAAGACGGCCGAGCGGATGGGCGGGCCGTCGGCCGACCGCAGCAAGTGCGCCTCGCCCAGAGCCGCACGCGGCCCCTCGCTGCGCGTCCAGATGGTCACGGTCTCGATTACACTGTGAGGAAAGTCGATCGATTGGGCCACCGATCCCAACACCGGGCCAAGCGAGACGCTCGATGTCGGCAGGTTGTTTGGGGTGGCGACCGTCACGCGTTCCGGCGCGACCACCGCCGCCAGCGCCAGCGCCACGGCCGTGGCGGCGAGCCAGGCGGCGACTCTCATGGGCGTTCCCATCGTCGCCGCGGCCGGTGCGGCCAGGC
>DAOUKN010000325.1:0-10341 GCA_034421255.1 Chloroflexota bacterium
GGCCGATGGCCAGCTACGTGCCGGCGGTGCGCAGCGGGTCGCAGCTGTGGATCGCGGGGCAGCCGCCGGGACCCGATTGGGGCGGTGGACAGATCGGCCGGGAGTACACGATCGAGCAGGGCGCGGCGGCGGCTCGCGCCGCCGGGTTGAACATCCTGGCCCAGGTGCGCGAGGCCGCCGGCTCGCTGGACCGCGTGCGGCAGGTCATCAAGGTCGTCGGATTCGTGAACGTGGCGCCGGGGATGGACCAGGCCCATCGGGTGGTCAACGGGTGCTCGGACCTGATGGTCGAGGTATTCGGGGACGCGGGTCGCCACGCGCGCTCCGCCGTGGGCACGAGCACGCTGCCGATGAACATTCCGGTGGAGATCGAGGCGGTGTTCGAGCTGGAGGCGTAGCTTTCGCAGACCCTTCGCAGTCTCACAAGGGCGGGTCTGAGACCCGCCCCAACGCTACCTCGCAAGGGTTTCTCCAGATTCGACCGAACTGGATTCCGGCGTTCGCCGGAATGACGAAGGGTGTTGCAAGCGTCTCCCTTCGCGGGAATGACGGAGGGTTCGTCGAAGGTCTCCTTAAGCAGGAACGGCCCGCGCTATGGCGGACCGTTTCTGCGTCTCCGAACATCAGGCCCGCAGCCGGTGGCTGTGGGCGAAGACTCGCGCTAGCTCGCGCGCACCTTCTCTGTTCGGGGACCCTTCGGACTGGCATCGCCCATACAGATCACCCCCTTCGCGTTTCGGGATATTCCGGCCGGCAGCCGGTGCCCGTTATGGGGCCAGTGTACGCCACGGCGCGGTTGGCGTGGTAGCGCGAACATTGGCGAAGCGGCCTTGTGTCGCTGTCCCTTCCGTCCGTCATTCCCGCGAAGAGCCTGCCCCGTACTTGATACGGGGCGGGAATCCAGTCGCCGGCTCGCCTGCGGACTAACTTTGCCCGCCAATCCCCCACAGCTCGTGGCTTGGCTCCCGGGCCATGAGCCGTTCGCCGGCTTCGGATACCGGCATGCCCTCGAAAAGCACGACATTCATCAGCTCGACAATCGGCATCTCCACTCGCAGGCGTTGGGCGAGCCGCAGCGCCCCGCGGGATGCTTCCACGCCCTCGGCCACCATCACCATCTGCGCGGTGATCTCGTCCAGCGGCCGTCCTTGCGCCAGCTGGCTGCCCACGTAGTGGTTGCGGGACTTGGCGCTGCTGCACGTCGCAATCAGATCGCCCACGCCGGCCAGGCCGCTGAACGTCAGGGGATTCGCCCCGGCGGCGACCCCAAGGCGGGTCATCTCGGCGAGCCCCCGCGTCATCAGGACCGCCTTGGAATTCTGGCTCGCGCGCAGGCCGTCGGCCATGCCCGCGCCGATGGCGATGACGTTCTTGAGCGATCCGGCCAGCTCGATGCCGATCACGTCGTCGCTTGTGTAGGCGCGGAACCACGGCGCGCGCAATGCCCGCTGGACCGTCCGCGCCACCTCCGGGTCCGCTGATGCCACCACCGTGGCCGCGGGCTCGCGGGCGGCGATTTCACGCGCAAAGTTGGGGCCCGAAACCACCGCGAACCGATCGGTCATGTCGCCGCCCAGAATCTCGGCCATGGCCTCCGAGACTCGCGCGCCCGATGGCGGTTCCAGGCCTTTGATCCCGCTGACCAGGATGGCCGCGGGCGGCAACCAACGCCCCAAGCGCTCCAGGTTTTCCGCCAGCCGCCGCATGGGAACGGCCAGCACCACCACCTCGGCGCCATCCAGCGCGTAGCCGGCGTCATGGGTGATGGTGAGCGTATCGGGCAGCGGAATCCCGGGCAGGAAGCGGGTGTTCTCGCGCCGGCGCGCCATGGCGTCGGCCTCGGTCGGGTCGTGGACCCACAGCACGCACGCGCCGCCAACGTCGGCCACCAGCGCCGCCAGCGTGGTGCCCCAGCTCCCCGAACCGATGACGGTGACGCGCGTCGGAGTACCCTCGATGCTGGCCATTGGCCGCACCAGTGTAGGCGTGGGCGGACGCCCGGCACGGCGCGCGGGCCGGTTGGGCATCCCGGTCGCGCCGGGTTAGCCTTGCCAGGGCCGGACGGAATTCCGAACGGCGGCACGCAGGAATCAGCATGGACCAGCCCACGGCGGAGGTGCGCGAGGCGCTGCGCACGATCAAGGACCCCTACCTGGGTGCGGCGTTCAGCGAATACAACCTCGCGCGCGACGTGCAGGTCACCGATGGAGCCGTCGCCCTTCGCCTGGTGCTGCCGGTGCCGCTTGGACCGGTCAAGCAATCGCTCGATACGGCCATCCGCGAGCGGCTGGCTGAATTGCCGGGAGTCAGCGGCGTCGAGATCGAGTGGACCAGCAACGTCACCGCCAACTCCGGCTTCGGTCAGTCGGGGCAGCCGCTTCAGGGCGTGAAGAACACCGTGGCCGTGGCGAGCGGCAAGGGCGGCGTGGGCAAGTCGACCGTGGCGGTGAATTTGACGGTCGCGTTGCAATCCATGGGCGCCCGCGTCGGCATTCTCGACGCCGACATCTATGGCCCCAACGTGCCCGGCATGCTCGGCGTCGACGGGCGGCCCATCCTCGCGAACGACAAGATCCAGCCGCTCTACGGCTACGGCGTGCCCGTCATGTCCATGGGGTTCCTGGCCGACGAGGGCACGGCCATGATCTGGCGCGGGCCCATGGTGGCGCAGGCATTGCGGCAGCTGATCGAGGACGTCGACTGGGGCCAGCTGGACTACCTGATCGTGGACCTGCCGCCCGGCACCGGCGACGCGCCGCTGTCGCTGGCGCAGATCCTGCCGCTGGCCGGCGCCGTGATCGTCAGCACGCCGCAGGAAGTGGCGCTGCAGGACGTGCGCCGCGGCATCGCCATGTTCGAGAAGCTGCGCGTGCCGAACCTGGGCGTGGTGGAGAACATGTCCTACTTCATCTGCGGCAGCTGCGAGGAGCGCCACGAGATATTCGACCACGGCGGCGCCGCGCGCGCCGCGGAGACGGCCGGGGTGCCGCTGCTCGGCGAGATTCCGCTGGACCCGAGCATCCGACGGGGCGGCGATCAGGGCCGCCCGCCCGCCGCGTCCGGGGCTGACGACGCGCTCGGGGCGGCGTATTTCGACGCCGCGCAGCACACGACGGCCCAACTGAGCAAGTTGAACGCCGCCAAGCCGGAGCCGCTGCCGGTTCTTTAGCCCCTTCGGGCCGCGATCGTTCCGCCGCTGCCGTACTCGCAGCCCATGAGCAAGGGACACGGGGCGCAGTCCGGCGTGGAGCGGCAGTGCGCCTTGCCGAGGCGCACGAACAGCCCGTGAGCCTCGGCAAGCTGCCAGGCATCCGGCGGCAGCGTTTCCAAGAGCAGGGCGCGCAGGGCGGCCCGCGGCACGCTGCTGGGAATGACGCCTAGCCGCTCCAACGCCCGCTGCGTATAGGTGTCGACCACGAAGCTCGGCTGGCGCGCGGCGTATAGCAGGATGGCGTCCGCGGTCTCGGGTCCGACGCCCCAGATGCCGAGCAGCTCGTGCCGCAGCGGCTCCATGGGGGTGCGCAGCATGCGGGCCAGATCGCCGTCGTGCGCCTCCCGCACGTGCCCGGCGAAGGCATGCAGCTTGGCCGTCTTTTGGCGGAAGGACCCGCTCGGGCGCACCAGCTCCTGGCAGCTGAGCTCGTCCAACGCCAGGATGCCGTCGATCGACAGCGCGCCGGCGGCTCGGAGGTTTTCGATCGCCTTGGCGGCGCCGGTCCATGCCGTGTGCTGCACCAGCAGCGCACCGGCAATCACCTCGAAGGGATCGGCATCGGTCCACCACCGTTGCGGGCCAAAGTGCTCCGCCAGCGCGTCCAGCAACGGCTCAAGCCGGTCGGCCAGCTCCGCCGGCGAGGGGAGCGTCACTCGATGCGAATCACGCTGTGCACCGGGTGGTCGTCGAGCTGCGCCCGGCCGTTGAGAAAGACAAGCTCGATCAGGAACGCGCTGCCGATCACCTCGGCCCCGAGCTCGCGCACGAGCCGCACGGCCGCCGCCGTGGTGCCTCCGGTCGCCAGCAGGTCATCCATCACGACCACGCGATCGCCGGTGTGCAGCGCATCCTGGTGGATCTCCAGCGCGTCGCTGCCGTATTCCAACTCATAGGTAATCTGGTGAGTCGCGGCGGGCAACTTCCCCGGCTTGCGAACCGGCACCACGCCGCAGCCCAGCTGCACGGCGGCGGCGGCCGCAAACAGGAATCCACGCGCCTCGACCGCCACCAGCGCATCCGGCGGCGCTGCCCGGTACGGCGCCACGAGCTGGTCGATGGCTTCCCGCAGCGCGTCCGGATGCCGTAGCAGCGGCGTGATGTCCTTGAACATGATTCCCGGCTTGGGGAAATCCGGAATGTCACGAATGAACCGTTCCAGGTCCATGCGCATGGCCTCCTTCTTGCCGCCCGCTAACGGCGGCTCCCAAGGGTTCTGAGGCGGCATCATGGCACGCCCCAGAAGGCCACCCGCGACCGGCGTATACTCTGGCCCGGCGGTTCGACCTCGGAGGCCCGCATGCCCGCCTATACCTACGAATGCGAAAAGTGCGGCGACGTGTTCGATATCCGCCGCAGCATGACGGACGAAAGCCCGGTTGTTTGCACGACCTGCCGCAGCAAGCGCGTGCGCCGCATCTATCACGCGCTCGCCATGGTTGGAGCCTCGTCGTCCGGCGGCGGCGAGTCGCAACCCGCGTATAACGTGGGATCAAGCTGCTGCGGCGGTTCCTGCGGCTGTTAGTTAGTCCCGTCGGCCTAACACGCTAGGGGCGGGACGCCGCCTCGATCTGCGCGTTTCGCGCGTCGTTGCCGATGGTTGCGGCGACCGTATGTGGTGTTCCCGACCCTTGAGGGAACGAAGTGCGACGCTTGGGCGTACTTTCTTCAGGACGGTGTTTCGCCGTCTTCCACCGAAGGAGCTGGAGATGCTGGACCGTGCGCGAATCTCACTGGCCATCGCGATCCTGGCGTTGGCGGCGGTCATTGGCAGCGTCGCCGTCGTCGGCGCGGAGTCACACGGGATGTCCTACCTGGAGCCGCCGCGCACCCTCACGGTGAATGGCGACGGCGCGGCCTCGGCGGCGCCCGATATTGTCGACATCCAGCTCGGCGTGGAGACGATCGACGAAGACCCCAAGTCCGCCATTGACGACAACACGTCGACCATGGAGAGCGTGATCGAGGCGCTCACCGATCTGGAAGTCTCCGAGGACGACATCCAGACGCGCAGCTTCAACATGTGGGTGGAGCAGATCTACGACGAAGACGGGCCGACCGGCAACTTCCTGTACCACGTGGCCAACCAGATCTCCGTGCGCGTGCGGGACATTGACATGACCGGCGACGTGTTGGGTGCGGCGCTCGGCGCTGGCGCCAACACCGTGCGCGGCATCTCCTTCGGCGTGGAAGACACGCAGGCTCTGGAAGAGGCCGCGCGCGACGCCGCCGTGGACAACGCGATCGCCAAGGCCGAGCAGCTGGCGGAGCGCTTGGGCGTCAACGTCGGCAGCCCGCGGTATATCGCCGAGGTCTCCGGCGGCTTTCCGCAGACGGCCCGCGTTGAGCGAGCGGTCATGCTGGAGTCCAGCGGTGGGAGTGTTCCCGTATCGCCCGGCGACTTCACGATTCGCGTGTCCGTGAGCATCACGTTCGACATCGAGCTGCCCGACATGGACGGCGACGGAGACTCGGAGGAGAGCTAGCGGCCGCGGGACCTGAAGAAGCGGTAGACGTCCGCCAGCTCGACCGTGCGTCGCGCGGGCGGCAACGAGTCGAGCACCAGGGCGCCATAGCGGCGGGTGGTCAACCTGCGATCCAGAATGGCCACCACGCCGCGGTCCTGGCTTGAGCGAATCAGTCGTCCCACACCCTGCTTGAGCAACAGCGTGGCGCGCGGCAGGGCGAACTCGCCGAACCAGTTCCGGCCCTCGGCCCGCAGGCGGTCCGTGCGAGCGGCTATGACCGGATCGTCGGGCACGGCGAATGGCAACCGCGTGATGATGACCAGGCTTAGCGCCTCGCCCGGCACGTCCACGCCTTCCCAGAACGACCGCGTGCCGAAGAGAACGGCATTGCCGGCCGCGCGGAACTGGTCGAGCAGCACGGGCGTGGGCGCCTGGCCCTGGCGCAGCACCGGAAACGCCAGCCGTCCCGAGAGCCGGCGCCAGGCGTCGCGCAGCGCCCGGTGGCTGGTGAAGAGACAAAACGCCCCGCCTCCCGAGGCCTGCACCAGCGCCTCGATGCGGGAGGCGATGGCGGCGGCGTAGGCCTCCGAGGCGCCGCCGCCAGCCGGCGGTTCGGCGACGTCATGCGGCAAATACAGGAGCGCCTGACGCCGGTAATCGAAGGCCGGCTCGGTCACCATTCCCTCGGCGCCGGCCAGGCCCAGTCGATCGGCCGCGTAGTCGAACGATCCGCCGACCGTGAGCGTCGCCGACGTGCCGATAACCTGCCGACGGTCCGCCACCAGCTGCTTGAACGTCGAAGCCACATCGATCGGGGCGGCGGTCGCGACGATGCCGCGTTCGTCGGAACGCTCCGCGTAGTGCACCCAATCCGGATCGCCGACGCGAAAGACGCGGTCCGCGTCCATCGCCAGCTCGCGCAACCGGCGGCTCAGCCAGGCGCGCTCCTCGCCGTCGGCAACCTCGCCCGCCGCCTCGGACAGCTCGGTCGCCAGCTCCGCCATCCGGATTCCGGCGGGAACCTCCTCCCGGATCGGCGTGCGACCGGTCCCCAGCGTTCGCTCGACCTGGGCGAACGCCGCCGTGGACGCCTCCAGCGCCGCCCGAATGGTGCTGGCGCGGCCGCGTCCTACCGCGTCGATGACCCGCCGCGTGTTGAGCATGCGCGAGGCGCGGCCGGCGTCGATCTCCGCCGCGAACACCGAGGTTGCCGCATCCTCCAGCGTGTGCGCCTCGTCGAGCACCGCCGGCGCTCCCTGGGGAAGCGGCATGCCGGTCCCGTCCTCGTCGCCCACCGACCGGATCTTGGCGTCCACCAGCACGAGATGGTGATTGGTGATCACGATCTGGGCGTCGGCGGCCTGCGCCCGCGCCTTCTCGGCCCAGCACTCGCGCACGAAGGGGCACAGGCGTCCCTCGCAGGTCTCCATGCCGCGCGTCAGCGCCGCGCGCAGCACCGGCGTCGCGCCCTCGCCCAGCTCATCCATGTCGCCGCTGGTGGTGCGATCGGCCCAGGCCCGCACTTCGGGCATGTATCCCACGACCGCCGCGTCCGGCATCTGCGCCTGCGCGTCCAGGGACAGCAGGCACAGATAGTTGGCGCGACCCTTCAGACGCGCCACGACCGGCGACACGCCCGTGAGACTGACGGCCAGCGGCAGGTCGTGGAACCAGAGTTGATCCTGCAGCGCTTTGGTGGCGGTGCTCACGACGGCCTGCGACTTCGAACGCAGCAGCGGCGCCAGGTAGGCCAGCGACTTGCCGGTGCCGGTGCCGGCTTCGACGAGCGCATGCTGTCCGGCAGCGAGCGCGCCTTCCACGAAGTCGGCCATCTGGAGCTGGCAGGCGCGGGTCTCGTATTCGGGTAGCAACCGCGCCAGGACGCCGCCGGCGCCGAACAGGCGTTCGAGCGGTCGGCGCTCGTAGGTCGGCGCGTTCACGGAGACCTTGGCGGCATCAGGTGGGGCGCGGGAGGTGCGTGTGGAACCCGATGGGTGGTCCGGGGTGGGTGAGGGCTGGATTCCCGCCTTCGCGGGAATGACGGAGTGAAGAGCGGGAATGACGGAGCGGAGGTCGGGAGTGACGAGCGAGTGCGCAACGGTCGCTTCACGCGGGGGGAGCTACGGCAGGATGCGCGTGATCGCCGATCCGCCCGCGACCGGCGTCACTGCAAAGGCCTCGGCAAAGTCCACGCCGGCCTGGAGTCCGCGATACGCCGACACCGTCTCGGCGGCCTCCACGATGTCGATGCCCCGCCGCGCCGCGTACCAATGCGCCAGCGATTTGAGGTGCGCGATGGCCGCCTGCTTCGTGTCGATCGTGTCGCTCACGTCCACGTAGGTGTCGGGGGTGAAGCCCTCGAGCCATCGCGGCTGATAGGCGCACACCGCGGGCGGCGCGTCCAGGGGGTCCTGGTCGGTGCGGGCGCTCGGCGCAGCGGCAATCTGCGCCGCGTCGAGTGCCAGGCGCCACACGTCGCGCAGGTCGTGATGCACGTCCACCGACGCCGGCGTCAGCAGCGCGTTCGGCCGAAACGTCCGCAGCACCTCGACCAGCTGCATCCGCGTCACGGCGTCGTTGGCCACGCTGAAATCCGAGTGGCCGAACCAGAACAGCTTCGCGCCCAGGGACTCGGCCGCGGCCTCCGCCTCCGTGCGATGGGCGTCGGCCAGCTCCCGCGGCGGCGCCTCATCGCCAAGGCTGTTGCCGTTGGCCAGGGTGCAGATCGCCACGGCGCCCCGCAGCGCCACCACGCGCGCCAGCGTGCCGCCGCAGCACATCTCGGCGTCGCCGGGCGATGCGGCCAGGGCCAGGATGCGCATGAGTCCTCCTCGGCGTGGCGTGGTCTGAGTCTAGCCCGGCACGTCGCGCGCCTCGGACCCTGGCGTGCGGCAGAATTGACCTGCGCCGCCGCCGCGCCGGTCCCATGCCTGATTCCACCGCCAATTTCTTCGACCAGGCCCGCGTCTACGTGCGCGGCGGGCGCGGCGGCGACGGCGCGGCGAGCTTTCGACGCGAGAAGCACGTGCCGCTTGGCGGACCCGACGGGGGCGACGGCGGCCGCGGCGGCGACGTGCAAATCCGGGCGCGTGAGAACCTGCACGCGCTGACGCACCTGCAATACCGGCATCGCTTCATCGCCGGCAACGGCGCGCCCGGCCAGCGCAGCCGGCGACAGGGTCGTGACGGCGAGCCCGTGACCATCGACGTCCCGCTCGGCACGGTGGTGTACGACGGCGCGGCCTCGCACGTGCTGCACGATCTGGTGGAGGCCGGCCAGGTCGAGGTGGTCGCCCGCGGCGGCGCCGGGGGACGCGGCAACGCGCGCTTCAAGTCGTCGCGGTTCACGGCCCCGGACCTTGCGCTGCGCGGCGCGGACGGGGACGAGTGCCACCTGCGCCTCGAGCTGGAGTTGATCGCCGACGTGGGGCTGGTCGGCGCGCCCAACGCCGGCAAGTCTTCGCTGCTGGCGCGCATCAGTGACGCCCGACCGAAGGTCGCCCCATATCCATTCACCACGCTGCAGCCGGTCCTGGGCGTCGTGGCGGCCAGCGACACGCACATGATCGTCGCCGACCTGCCGGGGCTGATCGAGGGCGCCAGCGAGGGCGCGGGTCTTGGCGCTCAATTCCTGCGACACGCCAGGCGTTCGCGCGCGCTCATCCACGTCGTCGACGGCTCGGGCCTGGAGCGAACGCCGATCGAGGCCCTGGACGCCATCAACCATGAGTTGGCAAGCCACGGCACCGGATTGGAGTCACGACCGCAGATTGTGGCCTTCAACAAGATCGACCTGGCCGAATCTCGCGCCGAATGGAGCGTCTTTGCCGCGGAGTGCCGCGAGCGCGCCTGTGAGCCGGTGGCGGTGTCCGCGGCGACCGGCGAGGGGATTTCAACGCTGATTCAACGCGCGTTGGGCGCGCTGGCCGAGGCGCCCGAGCCGGAGCGTCCACAGCCGACGACTCCGCCGGTGCTGCGCCCGGAACCGGTCCAGGAGGCTCCGCGGCTGTTTCGGCGGGAGGACGGGGCCTACGTCATCCGCGACCCGACGCTCGAACGGCTGGCGCGACAACTCAATCTCAACACCTCCGACGCGGTCGACTATTTCCAGCGACGGCTCGACCGCAGCGGCGTCACCGCGCGCCTCGAAAAAGCCGGCGCCGAGCCCGGCGACACGGTGGTGATCGGCGAGTTGGAGTTCGAGTGGGAGGCCGAGGGGCTGTGATAGCATCCGGCCATGGTGGTTTGTAGCCGAGACTGTTGCCCATCTCTGGGTGAGATCCGCGTCACTACCTAGCCCCCGCCATGTCGCGGCCAGCGCGCCGCGCCGCGGGGGCCTCGCCCGGCACCGCCGGGCGATTTTGTTTTCCCGGCGGGGTTCGGCCCGCCACTCACCTGACCAAGGATTTCACCCATGAACGACACGCTCTCCCGCATGCGGCACTCAGCCGCGCACGTGCTGGCGACAGCCGTGCTCGACGTCTTTCCGGATGCCGAGCTCGGCATTGGCCCGCCCACGGACGACGGCTTCTACTACGACTTCCTGCTCCCGCGCGCGCTCACGCCGGACGACGTGAAGCAGTTCGAAGCGCTGATGCGCAAGCACGTGGCGGCGGACTACCCCTTCGAGTACGCCGAGCATGAGCGCTCGGAGTTGCTCGA
>DAOUKN010000326.1:0-8349 GCA_034421255.1 Chloroflexota bacterium
CCGGCGGCCTCACACGCGGCGATGCCGGAGGTGCTGCAGCTCTTCCAGCGCGTCGCCCGGCTCAGCGACGCCATTTCGGAGGAAGCGCAGATCCGCGCCATGAACGCCGAGACGCCCGGGTTGCTGGCCGACGTGGTAGCGGCGTCGCTCAGTCTGCCCCAGGACGATCACCAGACGCTGCTTGAAATGCGGGACGTGGCGGAGCGGCTGGATCGCGTGCGCACGCTGCTGGACGGGGAGATTCGCGTCCTCAAGCTCGAGCAGGAGATCCGCGAGAGCACCCGCAACGACGTCGACATCAAGCAGCGCGAGTTCTACCTGCGCGAGCAGATGCGGGCGATCATCAAGGAAATCGGGGAAACCAACGCCCAGAATGCCGAGATCGTCGCCATTCGCGAGCGGTTGGAGTCCAGCGCATATCCCGAGGCGGTCGTCGCGCGTGGCCTCAAGGAGATCGACCGCCTGAACGCGCTGCCGCACGGATCGCCCGAAATCAGCGTGCTGCGCACCTACCTGGAGTGGCTGACGGAGCTGCCGTGGCGGCGGCGGTCCAGGGACAAGACGGACGTGGCGCGGGCGGAAGACGTCCTCAACCAGCACCACTACGGGCTAAAAGACGTCAAGGAACGCTTGCTCGAGTACATCGCGGTGCGTCATCTCGCGCGGCGCTCGCGCAGCCCGATCCTTTGCTTCGTCGGACCGCCGGGGGTTGGCAAGACGAGCCTGGGTCGCTCCATTGCCGAGGCCCTGGGCCGAAACTTCGTTCGCGTGTCACTGGGCGGCGTGCGCGACGAGGCCGAGATTCGCGGCCATCGCATGACCTACGTGGGCTCCATGCCCGGTCGCATCCTGCAGAAAATGCGGGAAGCCGGGACTGTCAATCCCGTCTTCATGATCGACGAGATCGACAAGCTGGGGCTGGACTTCCGCGGCGACCCGGCCGCCGCCCTGCTCGAAGTGCTGGACCCGGAGCAGAATCACACCTTCAGCGATCACTATCTGGAGTTGCCATTCGACCTGAGCAAGGTGATGTTCATTGCCACCGCCAACACGCTGCACGGCCTGCCGCCCGCGCTGGTCGACCGCATGGAGGTGATCGAGCTTCCGGGCTACGTCGAAGACGAGAAGGTGGCCATCGCCGAGCATTTCCTGGTCGCCCGGCAGTTGCATGAACATGGGCTGAGCGCCGATGCACTCCAGTTTGAACGGGAGACGCTGCGGCGCATCGTGCAGGCTTACACCCGCGAGGCGGGCGTGCGCGAGCTGGAGCGCGCCATCGCCACCATCGCCCGAAAGCAGGCCCTGGCCCGCGCCGAGAGTGGCGAGGGGCGGCAACGGATTCGCCCCAAGCACGTGCCGGAATATCTCGGCCCGCCCAAATACCGCTACGGCAAGGCTGAGAGCGAAGACGCGCACGCTGTGGCGACCGCGGTGTTCACCACGCCGGCAGGCGGCGACCTTCTGCCGATCGAGGTATCCATTGCCGAGGGGGCCGGCAAGGTCACGCTGACGGGCTCGCTGGGCGACGTGATTCAGGAGTCCGCCCACGCCGCCATCACCTATGCCCGGGCGCATGCCGACGAGTTTGGCTATGGCGCTTCCGACTTCGACGCCGTGGACATACACGTGCACGTGCCCCAGGGTGCCCTGCCAAAGGAAGGCCCGGCGTCGGGCGTGGCCATCGCCGCCGCGATGGTCTCGGCCCTCGCCCGGCGCAAGGTGCGCGGCAGCGCGGCCATGACCGGGGAAATCACGCTGCGCGGTCGCGTGCTGCCGGTTAGCGGAATCAAGGAGAAGGTCCTGGCCGCCCAACGCGCGGGCATCGAGACCTTCGTGCTGCCGCATGGCAACCGGCAAGACCTGGACGAGCTGGACGCGGACACCCGGCACGGCCTGGAATTCGCGCTCGCGACCACGGTGGACGAGGCGCTCGCACACGTTCTGGTGGGCTAGCGCGGCCGGATCCGCCACCAGGGGAGACTCTGGCGACCGAATGGAGTGGCTATTCTGCGTTACGCGTCCGCGGCGCTGCCCGCGGAATGGGAGAGCTGAGCAAGCGGTCTGATGTTTGGTCCGTTCAACACGCTTCTCGGGCTCTTCTCGCGCGACCTCGGCATTGACCTGGGCACGGCCAACACCCTGGTCTATGTGAAAGACCGCGGCGTGGTGCTGTCCGAGCCGTCGGTGGTCGCAACCGACCAGAACACGATGCGCGTGCTGGCCGTGGGCGCCGAGGCCAAGAAGATGGTGGGCCGAACACCGTCCAACATCACGGCCATGCGACCGCTGCGCGACGGCGTGATCGCCGACTTCGACACCGTGGAGACCATGCTGCAGTACTTCATCAGCCGCGTGCACGAGGAGCTGCCGTTCGCACCGCGTCCCCGCGTGATCGTCGGCGTGCCCTCGGGCGTCACCGAGGTTGAGAAGCGCGCCGTCCACGAGGCGAGCCTGCAGGCCGGCGCCCGCGAGGTCTACCTGATCGAGGAGCCCATGGCCGCCGCCATCGGTTCCGGACAACCGATTCAGGACGCCACGGGCAACATGATCGTGGACATCGGCGGCGGCACGACCGAGGTCGCCGTAATCTCGCTGGGCGGCGTGGTGGTGAGCCACAGCATTCGCGTGGCGGGCGACGAGATCGACGAGCAGATCGTGGAGTACTGCCGCAACGAGCACATGCTGCTCATCGGCGAGCGCACGGCGGAGGCTTGCAAGATCGCCGTCGGATCGGCCTACGCCGGGTTGCAGGAAGACACGGTGCTTGTCCGCGGCCGCGACCTGCAGAGCGGGCTGCCGCGCCAGGCCGAGCTGACGTCCGGGCACATCCGCGAGGCGATCAGCGGGCCGGTGACCGAAGTCGTCGACAACGTGAAGCTCGCCATCGAGGCCACGCCCCCCGAGCTGCTGGCCGACATCATGGAGCACGGCATCTATCTCGCCGGTGGCGGGGCCCTGTTGCGCAATCTGGACAAGCGCATCGAGCAGGAGGCCGACATTCCCGTGCACGTCGCGGAAAACCCGCTCGAAGCGGTGGTGCGGGGCACGGGCGCGTGCCTGCACAATCTCGAGGCCTACCGCGAGGTCTTCGTCGCGGAGAACAGATCTCCATACGCCTAGGTGGTCACGAGCATGCGGGGAGGCCAGCGAGCCGCGATCGTGCTGATCGGGCTGATCGTCGCGGCGGTCGTGCTCTCGATGCTGCACAACACCGGCGCCAGCGTGCCGGTGGAGGGTCTCGTCCTGCGAGTGGTGGAACCCGTGCGGAGCGCCTTCACGACGGTCGCCAGCGGCGCCTCGCGAGCGCTGGCCGACCTCGAGCGCTTCGGCGAAATGCGCGCGGAGAACGCCGCGCTGCGGGTCGAAGTGGCCGAGCTTCGGGCGCAGGCCGCCCGCCTCAGCGACGCCGAACGTGAGAACGAGCGTTTTCGCGAGGCCCTTGCCTATCTGGACGACAACCCGGAGCTGGAGCTGGTGACCGCCCGCATTGTCGGGCGCGACAGCCTCGACATGCTGGACACGATCGTGATCGATCGCGGCGCGTCCTCAGGGATCCGGGTGGGGATGGCGGTGGTGGCCAACGGGGGCCTGGCGGGCCGTGTGACCAAGGTGACCGACACCACGGCGGACATCCTGCCCGTGCACAGTCCGCAGAGCACCGTGAGCGTGCTGGCTCAGGGTGACGAAGCCACGGCGGACGGCACGTTGGACGGGACCAACGGCGCCGATCTCGTGATGCGCCACATTGACGCCGAGGCCGCGATCATGGTGGGCGACCCGGTCGTGACCTCCAGCCTTGGCGGCAGCCTCCCGCGCGGGATCCCGGTGGGGCGAATCGTGGCCATCGAGGTCTCGCCCACGAGCGTGCTGCGCCAGGCGATCGTGGAGCCGCTCGTGCAACCCGAGCGCCTGGACGTCGTCCAGGTCATCCGCGGGCAGACCGCCGGGGCGTAGGCATGGTTTCGCATCTCGGCACAGCCGCACGCGGTGCGCGCTGGCTTCCATCGCCCGGCACATTGGCGGCGGCGCTCTTCCTGGCGCTGCTGGCGCTGGTGCAAACCTCGGTGTTGCCCTACTTCGAAATCCTGGGCGCGCAGCCGTCGCTGATTCTCGTCAGCGTCGTGATCCTGGCCACGATGCAGGTGGGGACGCGGGCCCTCGGCTGGGGATTCGGCGGCGGGCTGTTGGTCGACCTGTTTTCGGCCGCCCCCCTCGGCACCAACGCGCTGCTGTTCACGCTCATCGCCTACGTGGCCGGAGGCGGCTTCGGCGGCGTCGACCGTGCGAACCTGCTCATCCCGGTCGTCGCGGTCACCCTCGCCACCGCCGTCTACTACCCAAGCGCGCTGCTCGCCCTTCAGCTGCAGGGGATCGACGTCGCGTGGGAGGCTCATTTGCCCGCCCGTTTGTGGCCGGCGATCGTCGTCAATCTTGGCGCCTCGGCGGTGCTCTACTACCCCGTGCGGGTGCTCGAACGCTGGACGCACGGTCGGCCAATTCCGACATTCCGAGGAGTACGCTAGACGCCATGGCGGCGAACAACGGACCGAGCGATCAATCGGCGGCGGGGGCGCCCGGGACCAAGAGCGACGGCGGCGCCAGCGCCAATCGCAAGCTCCGGCGCGGCCTAATCCTCGGCGGAGCCGTTGTCGCGGCTAACACGGCCCTGGCGGCACGACTCTGGCAGCTCCAGGTCGTTGAAACCGAGACCTACCAGGAACAAGCGGCGCGGAATCGCCTGCGAACCGAATCGGTGCGACCGGTGCGGGGGCTGGTTTTCGACCGCAACCGCGAGCCCCTGGTCCGCAACGTCCCCGTGTTCGGCGTATGGGTCACGCCGGCCGACGTGCCAAAGTCGCGCGAAGGTTCAATCATGGCCAGCCTGGCCGCCCTCACCGGCGAGCGACCCGACGATCTGCGCGTCAAGTTGTCGCAGGCTCGCTACGATCCGGGACGCCCCGTGCAGGTGGCGGCGGACGTGCAGCGCGACTCGGCGCTGGCGATCGAGGAGCGACGCCACGATTTGCCGGGGGTGCAGGTTCGTTCCGGGATTCGTCGCCACTATCTCCACGGCGACGTCTTTGGGCATATGCTCGGATTCGTCGGCCCCGTACCCGCCGAGGCGCTCGAGGAGTACCAGGCGCTCGGCGTGGGCTTCGATGAGACAGTCGGGTTGGCGGGCCTGGAGCGCCAATTCCAGGGGGCGCTGCGCGGCGCCGACGGCTCGCGGAAAGTCCAGATCGATGCGCTCGGGCGCGAGTTGAACGAGATCGACTCCCAGGCGCCGGTCGAGGGACGACACCTCGTGCTGACGGTCTCCGTTCGCGAGCAGCGGGCCATCCGCGAGATCCTGGCGCGGCACCTGGCCCTCCGTGACTCCGGCGCTGGCGTGGCCGTGGTCATTCGACCGGAGGACGGATCGGTCGTGGCGCTCGCCAGCCTGCCGGACTACGACAACAACGCCTTCGGCGTGGGCGGAGATCCCAGCGTGCTGACGCGGCTGGTCACCGACCCGCGCCGCCCCCTCATCAATCATGCGGTGGCCGGCCTCTACCCGCCGGGCTCCAGCTACAAGGTCGTTGCGGCGTCGGCGGCGCTCGAAACGGGAATCGTGTTGCCGCAAACCAAGATTCGGTGCGACGGCCAGCTGGTGCTGCCGACCGGCTGGGCCTTCAACGACTGGCTGCCGACCGGCCACGGCATGGTCGACCTGCACCGGGGCATTTCCGAGTCGTGCAACATCTACTTTTACAACATCTCCGGCGGCAACCCCTATACCAATCTCACAGGGTTCGGCAATCGGCGGCTGGTGGAATTCGAGCGAGGGTTTGGGTTCGGCGAAGCCAGCGGAATCGACCTTCCCGGCGAGGCGGCCGGCCTTGTGCCAACCGCCGAATGGAAGCAGGGCAACCTGGGACAGCCCTGGGTGACGGGCGATACCTACCACGCAGCCATCGGCCAGGGGCTGGTGCAGGTCACGCCGCTGCAGATCGCCATGATGTATGCGGCCCTGGGCAACGGCGGGCACCTGCTGCGCCCGCGCCTGGTGGACCGCATCGTCGACACCCAAGGCAACGTGCTTCAGCGCCTGCCCATCGGCGAGCGTGGGCGGCTGCCGGTTTCGGACGAGCATCTGCGCCTGCTGCAAAACGCGCTCTTGGAGGCCGTCAACGGTCCCAACGGCACCGGCAAGTGGGCACGCTCGGAATTCGCCGTCGTGGCGGGTAAGACCGGCACCGCCGAATACAGCGGAACGAGGGACTCGCAGGGCAATCTCCCGAGCCATGCGTGGTTTGCGGGCTACGCGCCGGCGGGCAACCCCGAATACGCATTCGCCGTCCTGGTTCGCGACGGTGGCGAGGGCGCATTTGCGGCCGCGCCGATCGCGCGGGACATCATCGACTACTTGATGACGGGTGAAATGCCCCCGTTGCCGCAAGAGCGTCCAGACTTCATCCCGCCAACCCGGCGGCTGGCATGACGCACGTCCTGCGGCGCTTCGATCTCGCCGTCATCATCCCCTCGATCGCACTGGTTTCGGCTGGGATTCTCATGCTCTCCACCACCGGCGATCCCGGCCAGACGGGCCTGGACCACAAGGCGGTGCAGCAGGGCGTATTCGTGGCCGTCGGGCTGGCGGTCGCCCTGGTGATGGCGTTCCTCGACTATCGGCTGCTCAATGCCGTGGCGCTGCCGGCGTTCATTCTCGGGACGATCTTCGTTGCCGCCGTCGTGGTATTTGGCGATGCCAGCCTGGGCGCCCAACGCTGGTTCGTGGTGGGGCCCATCGTGATTCAGCCGTCCGAGATCATGAAGCTCGCCGTCATCATTTATCTGGCGCGGTTTCTGGCACGGCGCGGCGAACGCGTCCGTTCCATTCGAACGCTGTTGCTGAGCCTGCTCATTGTGCTGGCGCCCGCGGCCCTGGTGTTCATCGAGCCGGATCTCGGCTCGGCGTTGGTATTCGTGGCAATCTGGCTGGCGATGGTGTTTGTCGCCGGCGCACGCTGGTGGCACGTGCTGATTCCTGCCGGGCTGGCGTTGGCCGCCTTCCCGTTCGCCTGGTTCTTCGCGCAGGACTACATGCGCGAGCGCTTCGTCGCGTTCTTCGATCCCGGAAGCGATCCGCTTGGCGCCGGCTATAACGTGCTGCAGGCCCGAATCTCAATTGGCTCGGGCGGATGGTGGGGACAGGGCATCGGCCAGGGCACGCAGTCGCAGCTCGAGTTCTTGCGCGTCCGCGACACCGACTTCATCTTCGCCGTGCTGGGCGAGCAGCTGGGATTCGTCGGCGCCCTGGGCGTCATCTTGTTCTTCGCCATCCTGCTCATCCAGGCCGTGGTCATCTCCATTCGCGCGCGCGATGATTTTGGCCGCTATCTGGCCATCGGCATTGCGGGCATGCTGTTCTTCCAGTCCTTCGTCAACATCGGCATGAATGTGGGGCTGATGCCGGTGACCGGAATCACGCTTCCGCTGTTGAGCTTTGGCCGCAACTCGCTCGTGGTCACCCTGGCGGCCATCGGCATTCTGCTCAGCATCAACGCGCATCGAACGTCGGCCCCGCATCGGCAGCAGGGCGTCTGGTGGGTATCGAGCGTGAGGCGGCTGACGGCCGGCCCCGAGACGTCGCCGCGGCCGTGAGCGGTCCCGGATGGGCCGAGGTTGCCGTCCCGGCGTCGTCGGGGAATCTGGGCGCCGGATTCGACGCGCTTGGATTGGCGCTTGAGCTGCGAAACACCTATACGTTCGAGCCGAGCAGTCACGACCACATCGAGGCCAGCGGAAAGTTCGCGGACTTCGTGCCGCGGGATGTCCGGCGCAACCTGGCCTTTCGCGCCTTCCGGTCGCTCGCACCGACGTCGGCCGGCCCCTATCGGCTCCACGCGCGGCGGATCATCCCAGCCCAGGGCGGCCTGGGCAGCTCGGCCAGCGCCATCGTTGGCGGGCTCGTGGCCGCCACGCTCGCCTTCGACCTTGAGGTGCCCCAGGACGACCTGCTGCGGCGGGCAGCCGAGCTCGAAGGGCATGCGGACAACGTGGCGCCCGCCTTGCTGGGCGGCATGGTCGTCACCGTGCCGGACGGGCCCGACCTGGCCTGGCTACGGCTCGAGTTTCCGGCAACCGTCGGGATTGTGCTGGTCGTGCCGGGCTACCGGGTGCCGACCCACCGAGCACGTCAGGTCCTGCCCGAGCAGGTCCCGCGGGCCGACGCCGTGGCCAACCTCGCCCGCGCGGCGTTGATGGTGGGCGCCGTGAGCCAGGAGCGCTTCGACCTGCTGCGGGAAGCCATGACCGATCGCCTGCATCAGCCCTACCGCGCCGCACTCAATCCCGCGCTGGAGCCGT
>DAOUKN010000327.1:0-9872 GCA_034421255.1 Chloroflexota bacterium
AATCTCGGTGCCGCCCGGCTCGCGGGTCAGGAGCACGTCGAGGCCGGCCTGCTGCAACCGATCGGTCAGCACCTGCGCCTGGGTGGACTTGCCGCTGCCCTCGGGCCCCTCGAAGGCGATGAACAGCCCGCGCCGCCTGCCGTCGACGGTCACGTGCGGGGCTTTGTCAGCGCCAGACGCAGCCGCTGCGCCGGCTCCGAGGCGCCTGCGCCGGGACGGGACGGCGCGTCGCCGTCCACCTCGGCGCCGTCCTCGACCATCTCCATCAGGCACGACTCCATCTGCAAGACGGTGTTGCTGCGCAGCACGTAGACCGGAGTGCCGCGAGCCTCGGCGTCGCGCAGCAGGCGCGGACGACGACGGAAAAAGCTGCGCAGCGTCATCACGATGTCGGCGCCGCCAAGGTCGCGCACCAGGCGCGCGTCGATGCCGGTATTGACGATGGCCTGTTCCAGCCGGTTGCGTCCGACGCCGAACGGAAGTATCTGCAGGCTCCCCGACGACGCACGACTCCGGGGCGAGGCGCCCGGACCCCGCAAGGCCGCGGCGGGACGGCCGGGGTCGCGCGGCGACTCGTTGTACGCCTCGCGCTCGGTGCGGCCGTCGGCCAGGCGCACGCGGCGCTCGCCGGGGGCCGGCAGTCCGCGCAGCACGGCGTCGACCGTCTCGTCCACGTCGGTGTAGATCACGAAGGAGTCGCGGCTGTGAAGCTCGATGAGCGTGTGAAAGCTTGGCGGCGCGCGGCGCTCCAGCACGGTCTTCTGCGTGCCTCGGCGGCGCGCCTCCTCGTCGCCCAACGTCACAGCCTCGACGCCGCCGACGAGGTCGGCCAGCAGCGGATTGAGCAGCACGTTTTCGAGCGTTTGGCCGTGGGCGGTGGCCACGAGCTGCACGCCGCGCTCGGCAATGGTGCGGGCGGCACGCGCCTCGGCCTCGGTGCCGATTTCATCGACGACGACGACCTCCGGCATGTGATTCTCGACCGCCTCGATCATCACGCGGTGCTGCAGGTCGGGCTGCGCCACCTGCATGCGGCGCGCTCGTCCGATACCGGCGTGGGGAATGTCGCCGTCGCCCGCGATCTCATTCGAAGTGTCCACCACGACGACTCGGCGGTCCTCGTCGTTGGCGAGCACGCGGGCGATCTCGCGCAGCATGGTGGTCTTGCCGACGCCCGGCGGGCCAAGCAGCAGCAGGTTGCGCCGGGACGTGATGATGTCGGCCACGACGTGCGTGGTGCCGTGCAGGGCCCGTCCGCGCCGGATGGTGAGCCCGACGATGCGCCCCGAGCGATTGCGCAGCGCCGAGAACCGGTGCAGCGTGCGGGCGATGCCGGCCCGATTGTCGGCCGTGAAGGCGCCCACGGTTGCCACGACCTGGTCCAGGTCGTCGCCCGTGACCTCGCGCTCCAGCAGCGTCACCGACCCGGCGTCCAGCCGGGCCTCCGGGAAGCGGCCGATATCGAGCACGATCTCGACCAGGGTGTCCCATTCGGGCAGCGCCAGGAGGGCATCGCGAATCTCGGATGGAAGGGCTGCCAGGAGCCGTTCAAGCTCCTCGCCGTCGGACGCCGCCGGATGCGGCACCGGCCCATTGGCGGTCGCGGGCGGCGCGGTCGTTGGTTCCATGGATTACCCGGGCGCTCCGTCCAGCACCACGCCGCGAACCTGCGCCGCCGCCGGCACGGCCACATCCTTGACCATGAGCGCATGGCTGCTGGCGTGCGTGAATCCCAGCGCGTCGAGGGCCGAGCCGATCGGCGATTGCGGCTCGCGGACTTGGATGCGCACGGGGCGCGGCGCCGCGGCGCCCAATCGCCACAGCGCCCAGTGCAGCAGCGCCCGCGCCTGATGGTGTCCGCGCGGGTGGAGCATGAGCGTCAGCCGATGACTCTCCCCGGCGTCCAGGCGCAGCTCCAGCCAGGCGACGAGCCCATGCTCGTCGGCGACCACGTGGCGCTCAATGGCAACGTCGTTCAGCCACCGCCAGAGGCCGGAGCTGCGCGGAGGCAGCTGCTCCATCTCCTCCATGGTGCGCGCTTCGGCGCGTTGCACGGCGGCCGGCGTGGTGGCGCGATAGAGCTGCATCACGTCCCAGGCATCGGGGGCTTCCTGCGGTCGCAGTCCGTCGATGTCCGGCGCCGCGCTCACCGGTCCCGGCGATCGCTCGTACTCGTGCTCAATCGCCGCGGATGCGTAGCCGTTGGCGGTGAAGGCCGACGTGTAGGGGCTGTCCTCCCACAGGCGCGCCACCAGGATCGGACGTCCCTGGGCGGCGGCGCATCCGGCAAATCGTTGCAGCATGGCCTCGGCGGTTTCCAGTTGGAGCGGGCCGACCGCGTCGCCGGATGTACTGGACTCATGCGGCGCCAGCAGGGTCAGGGCTTCGATGCTGGCGCGGCGTGCCGCCGGGGCGCAGCGCAGCAGGCCGAAACCTCGCAGACGCGGGCCGGTCCAGGCCCCAACCGCTTGCAGGTCGGGCGCCACGGTCGGCAGCGCGGCGCCGGCGGCCATCAGCGCGGGCACGTGGCGGCCCTGGTAAGTGACCACGTCCACGCGCGGCAGATTGGCCAGCACGAAGGTCCCGACGATGGTCGGAACGTGCCAGGGGCCGAGTTTGGAGCCGGTGACGTTCATGCGGCTTGCGCCATGTCGACAAAGAGGCTGTGCAGGCGCGCGTCGGCGGTCAACTCCGGATGGAAGGCCGTGCCCAGCAGGTTCCCCTGGCGCACCGCGACGATGCGGCCGTCGTCCAGCCTGGCGAGCACTTCCACCGCGTCGCCCACGCTGCCGACAATCGGCGCGCGAATGAAGACGGCGTGAAACGCACCGCCCGGCAGGCCGTCGATATCGAGGTCGGTCTCGAAGCTGTCAATCTGGCGACCGAACGCGTTGCGCTCGACCGTCATTTCCATCAGGCCGAGCAGAGGTTGTGGCTTGCCCACGTCCGTGGCCAGCAGAATGAGCCCGGCGCAGGTTCCCCAGATGGGAAATCCGGACGCCCCGAGATCGCGGACCGGCTCCAGCAGCGCGTAGGTCTCGAGCAGCTTGCCGATGGTGGTGCTCTCGCCGCCTGGAATCACCAGCCCGGCGAGCCCCTCGAGGTCGCGGGGCATGCGCACCTCGCGCGATTCGACCCCAAGCCCACGCAGCATGGCGGTGTGCTCGGCGAAGTCGCCCTGCAGGGCCAGCACACCGATGACGGGGGTCACGCGCGCGGCGGCCTACCACCCACGGGTCGCGAGGAGCTCCTCCGGCGCAAGGGTGTCGCGGGCAATGCCCGTCATGGGCTCGCCAAGGCCGCGAGAGGCGGTGGCGATGATGCCGGCGTCCTGATAGTGGGTGGTGGCTTCCACCACGGCCTTGGCGCGAATGGCGGGGTCGCTGGACTTGAAGATGCCGCTGCCGACGAAAACGCCGTCGGCGCCGAGCCGCATCATCAATGCGGCGTCCGCCGGCGTGGCCACGCCGCCCGCGGCGAAGTTCACCACCGGCAGCCGGCCCTCGCGGGCCACCGACGCGACCAGGTCGAGCGGCGCCTGCACGTCCTTGGCAAAGGTCGCCAACTCGTCCTCGCGCATGGTGCTGAGCCGGCGCAGATCGCCCATGACCGCGCGCATGTGGCGCACGGCCTCCACGACGTCCCCGGTGCCGGCCTCGCCCTTGGTGCGGATCATGGCCGCGCCCTCGCCAATGCGGCGCAGGGCCTCGCCGATGTTGCGGCAGCCGCAGACGAACGGCACGTCGAACCCATGCTTGTCCACGTGGTGGGCCTCGTCCGCCGGCGTGAGGACCTCGGATTCGTCGACGTAGTCCACGCCAAGCGCCTGGAGCAGCTCGGCCTCGACGAAATGCCCGATGCGGCATTTGGCCATCACTGGGATCGTCACCGCCGCCTGGATCTCGATGATCTTCTCGGGGTCGGCCATGCGCGCGACGCCGCCGTGGGCGCGAATGTCGGCCGGCACGCGCTCGAGGGCCATCACGGCCGCCGCGCCGGCGTCCTCGGCAATCTTCGCCTGCTCGGCGGTGACGACGTCCATGATGACGCCGCCCTTGAGCATTTGGGCCAGCCCGCGCTTGACGGTGAGAGTGTTCTTTTCCATATGAGGCGCTACTCGCTGCGCGTGGCGATCACGGCGATCGCGGCACGGTCACTCGCCACATTCTATGCCTCCGCCTGCCGCGCCGCACGGAAGCCTCGGATGGGCGGGAGTTTTTTGACGTGTTCGGGGCTTAACTTCGACTACGAAATATCCTCCCGCTCCGAAATTGCCCTTGGGACTAGGATAACCGCTTGGTTACAATAGTAACGCAATGGCAAGACCCACGAAGCTCACCTCGACCGTGCGCCGCCGACTGTTGGCGGCTGCCGCCGACGGCTTGACGCTGCAGGACTGCGCGTCGCTGGTGGGCGTGACCCGCCAAACGCTGTGGAATTGGTCGCGCACCGACGAGGACTTCGCGTGGGCCTTCCGGCGGGCGCGCGCCGAGGCCCGCCTGGAGGTACTGCGGCTGCTCAAGAACGGGGGCGGGGGCGGCCAATGGCGCGCGCGGTTGGCCTGGCTGTCGCGGACGTCGCTGGATTATCGGGAAGGCTTGGGCAAGCACGACGAGGATCTGCCGCCGGAGACGCCCAAACTCGTCAAGACCATGGTGGCGGGGCTGTCGGCGGCGGACTCGGGTTGACGCCGTCCGGCATCGTACAGGCCGCCGGCCCTAGACCCGCCTCAGACGCCCGTATGCCGCCGTTCGTACTCCCGGTGCCTGTGGCCCAGGTGCACGAACGCTCGCCAGGCCAACGCGAGAACGAACCACAGGATCGCCGCGACCGCGCTGACATAGATCACGCCCACCAGCATGGCCGCAACCCCCGCGGCGAAGTCGTCCGCGGTGATTTCCGGACGAACGGTCGTCATGGCGCCGTTGGCAATCGACACGGTTTCGGTCGATGCGGGGATGGGTAACGCAAACAGCCAGAGCGATATCCCGAGGAGCGTCCCGACGACAGCGGCGGTCAGCACCGTGGTCCCAATGAGGACCTGTTTCCTGGATCCCATTTGCGGCCTCCAGATCTACCGGGTGGGCGCCATTGCCTCCCAGCGTTCAATTCTACACCGCATTTTGTGGACTGGGACTGATTTGGGCTCACACCTATCCACACGTGGCAACGATTTCGTGGCAGTTCCCACGCTGCGCGCCGCGCGGGCCACCGGTCGGGCGCCCACAAGAGGCGCCCCTACCCGGATTTCCGTTTGTGAATCACGAGCACGGAGCCGCGGGCGACGGAGAGTTCGGCGAGCGGCTCAGTCATCTCGTTGCTGACGCCGAGGCTGGAACCGTGCTCGAGCGTGCCGTCCTGCAGGGCATAGCGCAGGCCCGTCGTGGTCACGCCGTGCGCGTCGCCGCCGAAGGCGAGCAGGGTTAGGCAGTCGCCGGCCTCGCCGCGCCAGGACGATTTCTCGCCGACGAGCCAGATCCGATGTGCGGCGTCTTCGATCACGGCCTCCACGCCCCGCAGACTCGGGTGCGCCAGCAGCGCGACGTTGGCCAGCAGGTGATCCATGCGCGGTCCGCCGAGCGCCCCCACGATGGTGATGGACGATGTGCCCCGGCTCAGCGCCTCGCGCAGCGCCAGCTCGCCGTCCGTCGCGTCCTTGGCGGTGGGGAAGTCACGGATGTCCGCGCCGGACGCGAGCGCCCGGTCGAGGGTCGCGGCGGCTACCGAGTCCTGGTCGCCAACGATCGCGTCGCAGACGCCCCCGGCGGCCTCGACGTGGGCGGCGCCGCCGTCGGCCGCGATGACGAGCTGCGCGCGCCCGAGCACGCCGCGCACATGGGCTGGATCGGCGTCACCGCCGAGCGCTACGACGGCGTGCACCGGGATTGCCTCCGGCCTAGTGCCCGGCGATGGCGTCCCGCACGCCCTCCGCGTTCTGCGCCCACCAGTCGCGCAGGATCTGGACGTCGGTGCCGATCGAGAAGTGGCGCACGCCCTGGTCCAGGTAGTACTTGGCCTGGTCGGGCGAGCTGATCTCCGCGCGCGGGTGCTTGCCCATTGCGAGCGCGGTTTTGATGATGTGCTCCTCCGCCTCGCGGCAGCGGGGATGCCAGTATTCGCCCGGGAGATCGATGCTCATGGCGTAGTCGGCGGGGCCGAACTGCAACATGTCGACGCCCTTGAGCGCCAGGATGTTCTCGATGTCTCTGACGGCGCCGTCCTTCTCGATCATCAGCGCCACCACGGAGTCCTCGAGCGCCTGGACGAAGGCCGCTCCCCCGCCGGCGTTCTCCCAGCCGTATCCCACGTCGCGCCGGGAGCCGGCTCCGTGGTGTCCCCCGGTGGACGGAGTCTCGGCGCGCACCGCGGCCACGCAGTCCGCCGCCTCCTCGGCCGAGTGCACGTCGGCGAAAAGGATGTTCTGGATGCCCGACCCGATGGATCGAATCGCGAGGTGGGTGCGGGGCTCTTGCTCGACTTTCATCATGCCGCTGAGGTGGTCGAACAGCTCGATGGCCCGCCCGATGTTCTCCAGCGCGTAGAGGTCGTAGGGCGCGTATTCGCCCACGAACTCCACGTAGTCGATGACGCCGGTCTGGCCGACGAGTTCCACCACGCCCGGCCACGAGACCAGGATGTGGGTGCCGACCGAGGGCTGGCCGGCGTCGAGCAGTTGTCGCAGGGTGTTTGGTCGCATGGCACTCGCGGCGGGATCGAACCGGGCGATAGTTCCACACGGCTCGCGCGTGGTCGAACGCCCGGTTGCCGGACACGGATGCGAGCCCGTCGGGCGTCACTCCTCGCGGTATTGCCGCAGGGCTTCCCAGTTGAACTCGACGCCGAGGCCGGGCCCCTGCGGCAGCATCACGGTGCCGCGGTCGGTGAGCTCCAGCTTCTCGTGGAACATGACCTCGTTGAGACCCGCGACGTTGGGGTTGTAGTACTCGAGAATCAGCGGAAAGGGGAACGCGGCCAGCAGGTGGATGTGAATCTCCTGCAGGCCGTGCGGAGCGATGGGGATCTCGTAGGCCGAGGCCAGCGCGGCGATGCGGCGGTACTCGGTGATGCCGCCCAGCACCATGGCGTCGGGATTGGCGATGCGCACGGCGTCGGACTCGAACAGCTCGCGAAAGCCCCAACGGGTGTACTCGTTCTCGCCGGCGGCGACGGGCACGCTGGACGAGTTGGCGACGGCGGCGCTGCCGGCCATGTTGTCGGGCGAAACCGGTTCTTCAAACCAATAGGCGTCGTACGACTCGAGGATGCGGGCCATGCGCACGGCGTCGGCCGTGACATAGGCGTTGTTGGCGTCGACCAGCAGGTCCACCTCGTCGCCGATGGCCTCGCGCACGGCGGCCACGCGCCGCTCATCCTCGCGCAGCGACACCGCGCCGATCTTCATCTTGACCGCGGTGGCGCCCTGCTCCACATAACCGAGCATCTCGTCCTGCAGCTCGGGAATGCCCTTGCCGGCCTCGTAGTAGCCGCCGGCGATGTAGGCGCGCACCTCGTCGGTGTAGCCGCCCAGCAGGCGGTAGAGCGGCTGCCCCACGGTGCGGGCCACGACGTCCCACAGGGCGATGTCGATGGCCGAGAGCGCGCGCGTGGTGAGGCCCTTGCGGCCGAAGATCTTGGGCTGATAGAGCCGGTCCCAGATGCGCTCGACGTTGAAGGGATCCTCGCCAATCACGGCCTCGGACATGTTCTCGATGACGGTGACCAGCACGTCGCGTCCGGAGGGAAGACCCAACCCACCGCAAATGCCGACGCCCTCGATCCCCTCGTCGGTCTGAATGCGGACGACGACGTTCTTGGAGTGGGTGTAGGTGTACTTGCCGTTGGTGATCGGCGGGTCATGCGGCTTGGCGTAGACCTCGGCGGAAACGCGGGTCACCTTCACGGGGCACCTCGGGCGATTGGGGGGCGGGGATGTACGCAGCAAACCATCGGCGGCGTCACGGGTCAACCGCTGGGCTGGGCGGCTCCGATGGAGAAGGCGATCTCGGCATGGGCCACGCCGTCCACCAGGATCTGCACGACGTAGCGGCCAAGGCACTCGGTCTCGTCGATGTAGAACCCAATGAAGCCGCGCCGCATGGCCGACTGAGGCGCCAGGGTGAAGCTGCCCCTGCAACCTTCATCGGCTCGCCAGGAGAAGCCGAGCTCGGCGCCGGCTCTCACGTTGATGAACTCGACGGAGATGTAGACCCGCCGCATCGGCTCGAAGGTGCTGGTTTCATCCACCGGTCGCTGCAGGCCGTCCACGTCCTCGGCGGTCGCCACTCGACCCACGGAGGCTCGCGCATTGGCCGGGGTCACGATGCCGGCCGGGGTTCCGGTGACGGACGGGGGCGGCGCGGTGGGCGCCGGCGTGGCGACCGGCGCGGGTGTCGAGGGCGGTGCGGCCGTGGGCGTGACGACCACGGTGGGCAGCGGCGTGGCGCTGCGGTTCTGCAGCGACGTGGAAGGCGTTTGGGGTCTGGGTGTTTGCTGGGACTCGGGGGTTGGAGCGGGTGTGGGCGGCTCGGTCGGAGCGACCGTGACCTCGACAACGGTTGGCGTCGGGGTCGCGGTCACCGTTTCGGCGACGGCCTCGGAGTCACCGCATGCGGCGAGCAGCCATGCCATGCCGCCCACGATGATGATCGGCGCGAGCCGGGAGAGCCGTTTGCCCATCGACCTCGCCTCTAGGCCGTGCCCCCGCCCACTGTGTCTGGTGGACGGATTACGGGACAGGGAGTGGCGCGAGCCGCTTTGCCGCGCGCCCGCTGAGTCTAGCAATCGCCACCGGTGGTCGGATGCAGGCGTTCAGGCGTCGAGCAGTGCCCGCAGGCGGTCGATCACCAGCTGCCGAGCGACCTCGATCGGCTGCTGAACCGTGAGTCCGGCCGCGAGCTGGTGACCGCCGCCGCCATACTCCTCGGCCACTTCACGGATCGGGCGTCCGGTGGAACGAAGACTGGCACGGGTCCTTTCAGGACCGAGCTCGTAGAACACTGCCGCGATCTCGGCGCCCACGACCTCCTGCAGGGCATTGGGCAATCCGTGCGAGTAGTGCACGCTGGCGTCCACCGAGGCCGCCATGGCCTGGGTGACGCAGGTCCAGACGATGCGACCGTCGGCCGTGGTCTGCACCGCCGCCAGGGCGGCGCCGTAGAGGCGCGTGGCGGCGATGGTGCGCGCATTGAGCACGCGCCGCGGCAGGCCGTGCGTGGCGCCGCCGGCTTCCAGCAGGCCGGCCGCCGCTCGCAGCGTGCGAGGCGAGGTGTCGGCGATCTGGAACCCGAGCGTGTCGCCGACCAGGCCCGCTTGCAGATTGGTCGCCATGTCCGCCGTCAGCGGGATGCGGGCCTCCGTCAGCAGTCCCCACAAGACCTCGGCCGTTGCGGCGGCGGCGGTTTCCACGTAGTTGACGGCGCCGTAGTGCTGGTTGGAGTCGTGGTGGTCGATGTTGACGACGGGCCGGTGATTCAAGAGCGCGTCGCGCATGCTCGGCTCGCCGCCCAAGAGGGCGGGGCTGGCGGTATCGACGACGAAGATCACATCGCGGTCCGCGGCGCCAAGCTCGGCGGTGAGGGGAACGACGGCGCTCGCGCCCGGCAGCTCGTTCAAGGGCGGGGCGATGCGGTCCGGATGGTGGACGGCCAACACCGCCTCCACGCCAAGCTGGGCAAAGGCGCCGCCGAGCGCCAGCGCCGAGCCCAGGCTGTCCGCGTCCGAATCCCGGTGCGACAGCACCAAGGGACGCCGCGCGCGTTGGAGGGACTCGATCACGCGGCGCCGCGCGGCCGGGAGGTCTGGATCCGTGCGAATGCGAGGCGGCTTTCAGGAGGCGCGGGGGCGGCGGATTATTTCACAGGCCGAAGGGTGGC
>DAOUKN010000328.1:0-8916 GCA_034421255.1 Chloroflexota bacterium
GACGGGGAGCGCCGCGCCACGGTGTTGGCGGTCGCGCGGATCGAGCAGGAGCGTGACCTCGTGTCGCGGATCGCCTAACTCGGCCATCGCCTGCTGGAGTTCCCAGATATAGCGGCCGATCCCCGCGCGATCGCGATGCAGCATTCGGCCGTCAAGAGCGACGCGCACGTCAGGGGCTGCGCCGAACGACCACCAGCGTGGCGCCCACAAGAGCGCCGCCCAGCACGGCCAGGTGCTGGAAGCTCGCCAGGTGGTGGTCGACCATGGAGGCGGCGAGGAATGCCGCCAGCCCCGCTGCGCACGCGCGCGCCATGGGGTCGCGACGCACGAAACGGACGGCGCGAGCCAGCGTGGCAACAACCACACCCAATGCCGTCGCCGCCGCGAGCACTCCGGCGCGCTCCGCGATCCACAGCCACGTATTCGATACACCGACAAACACGTCCACGTCGGGCGAAGCGCCGTAGCCCACGCCGAACCAGGGATACCGACCGATCACGCGGGCCGCCTCCTGAATCTCGCCCAGCCGCAGGGTGTCGGAAAGGTCGCGCTGCACCACCGCCGCACGAATGGCCTCCCCCAGCCCCCCCGGCCACGGCACGATCAGCCCAAGCGCACCGGCCAGCGCGAGCCCGGCGCCGAGTCGCGGGCGTGTGCTCGCGATGACGACGAGTCCCGCCACCGCGGCGCCCACCCAGGCGCCCCGCGACAGCGTGAGCATGAGCGCCGCCGCGATCAGACCAATGGCCGTCGCCTGGAGCGCAAACCGACGCGCGGACCCGGTGCAACCAACCATCGCGAACGGCAGCGCCATGGCCAGCGTGACGCCCAGCACGTTCGGATCGACGAGCAGCCCCGTGGCGCGCGGCGTGATCTCGTCGGGCAAGAACCGCTGAATGTCCGACGCTGGATAGCCCGCCGGCGACAGTGCCGCCAGAAACCGGATGCCGGCGTCGCCGGCCAGGTGCACCGCCACCGCCAGCGCGGCCTGGACCGCCGCGGCGCCGACGATCACCAGTTGCCCGTGGCGGGCGATTGACGACCGAGGTAGCCACATCACCACCAGCAGCGGGACCGTCGCGGCCATCGCCAGCTTGAGGCCCGTCTGCAGCGCCTCGAAATCCCGGTTGATGGGCAAGGCAATCCCCGTGGCCAGGAGAATGAGCAGCAGATAGAGACCCTGGACGATCAGGATGCGGTCTCGGGAAACCGCTCGGCTGCCGCGGACCACGGCCAGCGCCGAGGCGCCGATCAGGAGGGTCAGCAACACGGCCACGACGGGCGGCTGGGCGCCCACGCGCACCGGCACGATCACGAATGGCGCCAGGATCGCCAGGGCAATCAGTCCGCCCAGCCCGAGGGCGGGCCGCCGCACAGCCGCGATGGCGCCGACGACCAGGACGCCGCCGGCAATCGCGGCGGCCGGCTGCAAGCGCGCGGCCATCCACCCCGCCAGTCCGGCGGCGAGCGCCACTGCCGTCGCCATCGCCCACAGCGACGGCGCTCGTCGGGCAGCCGCTCCTAGTCCAGCAGCGACCACACGTATGCCTCGCTGACCGTACGGGCTCGCTGGCGACGTCGACGCTTGCGCAAAGCGCGACCCAACTGCGGGATCGCCGCCAGCTGACCGTTCAGGGTTGCCCGCGCCGCGCGACCCTGGAAGTTCCGCAACGCGTCGAGCGCGATTTGCCCCTGGGCTCGCAGCATGGACCACCACCGGCGGCGCATCACGAATCCCGGAACATTCATCACCGTGACCAGCGGTCGGTTGCGTCCAACCAGAAAGCTCTCGAACTCGCTCGTGGCGCTCGCGCCGCGGCGGTGCCGCACGCGCGCCGTCGGGACGTAGCGACAGCGGTGGCCGGCAAGCTGCGCCCGCCAGCTCAAGTCCACGTCCTCGCAGTACATCATGAGGTCTTCATCCAGCCCGCCCACCGCGTCGAACAGCGATTTTCGGTAGGCCGAGGCGGCGGCGCATGCGCCGAACACTTCGCGCGGCTCGTCAAAGTCCGCGCCGTCCCGCTGCCACACGCCGCGATTGCCCGGCAGCCCGCTAGCCGTGAAGAAATCTCCGGCGGCGTGCAACCGGTCCGGCGTCGCGTAGAGCAGAATCCGCGAGGCCAACATGCTGGCGTCCGGATGCTCGTCGAAGGTTCGATCCAGCTCGCCGAGCCACTCAGCGTCTGGCACCGCGTCGTTGTTGAGGAACGCGATGCGCTCAGCGCGCGCAATGGCCAGTCCTTGATTGATCGCGTGCGCCAGACCGCGTCGATGGGCAAGCTCGACGGCGACGACGTCAGGTCGGTGCTCCCGCAGCCAGTGGCACGTGTCGTCGTCGGATGCGTCGTCGACCACGATGGTCTCGAATTCCCGCAGCGTTTGCCGGCTCAGCCCGTCCAGCGCCTCGGCCAGGAGGTGGCGGCTGTTCCACGTCGGGATCACGACGCTCCAGCGCGGTGCGTCAGCCACGATCAGCCACCCACTGCCGCACGAACTCGTCGAGCGCGTCGTGCCAGGGCCGCAGCGTGATGCCCACCGCTCGCGCCATCTCGTTCGCCAGCTCGCTGTTCGCCGGAACGCGCGCCTCGCGCGGGTATTCCTCGGCCGAGATTTCTTCGAGCCGCACGTCCTCGCGTCCGGCGGCGCGCAGCACGGCGGTCGCCCAGCCATACCAGCTGGTCGCCCCCTCATTGACGAGGTGGTGCACCCCGTACGCCTGGGTATCGATGAGTCGCAGAACGGCCGCCGCCAGGTCGCCCGCAAACGTGGGGTTGGCCACCTGGTCGCCCACGTAGCGCACGTCCGACGCGGCGTCGGGCAATTCCAGCAGTCGGGCCACGAATCCTCGGTTCCACCGGCTGTATACCCAGCCTGAGCGCACAACGTACAAGCGGTCCAAGGCCTGGCGGGCGGCGCGTTCGCCGCCGAGCTTGCTCACACCGTAGGCATTAATCGGGCCGGGCTCGTCGTATTCCCGGTACGGCCCAAGCTTGTCGCCCGCGAACACGTAGCTGGTGCTCAGATACACCATCGCCGCACCGGCGCGTGCGACGGCGCGAGCGACGTTCCAGGCGCCCACGACATTCACCCGTTGCGCGGCGCCCCGATCGCGCTCACAGGCCTCGGGATTGGTCATCGCCGCGGTATGAATCACCACATCGGGCCGAATTTCGTCCAGCGCGCGGTCCATCGCCGCGCCGCTCGTCACGTCCAGGGCGCTGCGTCCCAGCGCCCAGACGCTTGATTCATCAAGTCGCCGCGCAAGCTCGATGCCAATCTGGCCGCCGCCGCCGGTGATGAGGATGCGGGGCGGGCGGCTAGCCATCGAACTCGGGATCGTCACTCCGGCTGAATGTGAGCGCCACGCTGAGTCCCGCAATGGCAATCGCCACGGCGCTCAACCCGAGGTATTGCCAGACGTCAAGCTCGCGACCCAGGGACACGACAAGAACCAATGCAACGAAGACGGCGGACATTGCGGCCCAGGCCACAAGGCGCGGATGCCGCGACACCTGGCGAAGAAGCTTCATGGGCGGACCTCGGGAATCATCGCCGGCCAACGACATTGCCAGCGTATGATGCAGGGAGGGTTGCGGCGACGGTGCGTCGCGACATTCTCCCCCAGGTCGGGTATGCCTGCCACCAATTCCGGACATCGGTTCTTCATTTGGACGATCGGTTGCCAAATGAACAAGGCCGACGGCGAGCGAATCTCGCGTGACCTGATGAGCGCCGGTCACGCGCCCGCCCAGAGCCTTGCGGACGCAACCGCCGTCGTGGTGAACGGCTGCGCCGTCCGTGAAAACGCGGACCGCAAGGTCTGGGGCATGCTGGGCCTGCTGCAGGGCGCCAAGCGGCAGCGACCCGAGCTGCTGGTCGGGCTCACCGGCTGCACCGTTCACGCCGACCGCACCGATCTCGAGCCGCATCTCCGGCCCGTCGACGTGCTCTTCGATTCGCTCAACATCGAGCCGATGCTCGCCCGCATGTCGCGGCAGATTCCCGGCACCGAGGCGTACGAGGACGTCGAGGCCGCGCCGCCGCCCGGTGTTGGCGCAATTTCGCGTTATGTCAACATCATCTACGGCTGCGACAAGCGGTGCACCTACTGCATCGTGCCGTTTCGGCGCGGCGCCCAGCGCAGCCGCCCGCTCGACGAAATCGTCACCGAGGCGCGGCAATGGGTCGACGAGGGCGCACGCGAAATCGTCCTCGTCGGCCAGATCGTCAATGCCTACGGGTTCGACCTCAACGGCCACCGGCTGCCCGACGCCCTGGCGGCGGTTGACGCGCTTCCCGGCGTGGAGCGGGTGCGGTTCGTCACCGCCCATCCCCAGTTCATGACCGAGCCGCTTGCCCTGGCGATGCGCGACCTGCCGCGCGTCTGCGAGGAAATCAATTTGCCGGTGCAGTCCGGCGACGACGCCGTGTTGCGTCGCATGGCGCGCGGCTACAGCGTGGCGCATTACCGCGAAACCATCGGCATGTTGCGGTCGATCGTGCCCGGAGTCGCCGTCACCACCGACGTCATCGTGGGATTCTGCGGCGAAACCGAGGCGCAGTTCGAAAACTCGCGCGACCTCATCGCCGATTTGAGGTTCGACCAGGTCCACGTCGCCGCCTTCAGCCCGCGGCACGGCACCGCGGCCGACCAGTGGGCCGACGACGTTCCCCAGGACGAAAAGCTGCGACGGCTGCACGAGATCGAACGCGTGCAGACGCCCATCGCGCGGCAGATCAACAGCGCCCTGGTCGGCTCGGTTGAGGACGTGCTGCTGGAATCGCTCGAGAGCGGCAAGGCGCCGGGGCGCCCACCCACCTGGCGCGGTCGAACCCGCACGAACAAGCTGGTGTTCAGCGCCGACGAGGCCGGGTTGACGGCCGGCGACACCGTGCCCATCCAACTGACGGACGCGACCCCGTGGTCGCTCCGCGGGGCCGTGCAGCCGGCGGCGGTGCCCGTCTAGCGGCTATGGATACCACCGCTGGCCGTCGCGTGCTGACGCGGCGGAAGGCTCTGGCGGCAATCATGATCGGCGGTAGCGCCGTCGCCTGCGGCGAGGCGCAGCCCCGACCGCTCGCCGTGCGATTGCGACCCTACTGGGAACCGGCCCTCGAGGTCGCGACGGGATCGCTCGATGTGCTGCGGGCGCTGGCGATCAATTCCAACGCGTTCGCCCGCGGGTCCCTGTCGACCGACCAGTACCTGTTGAGCATCGAGGCGCAATTGCCGTCGATTTCCGCGCTGTCCCAACAGGTCATTCCGCTGGGTCCGGCGCCGGACGACCAGGCCACCCACACCTCCCTTGTAACCATGGTGGACGCCCTGGTCGAGATCGGCCCGACCGTCCGCGGCTACCGCGAAACGGAGCAGCCCGAGCGGCTGATGCACCTGGTGACACTGCAGCAGCGGGTGCGCGAGCGAATTGGCGCGTTCATCGAGGGCATCGGACCGGGACTGGCTCAGGATGGACTGCGGGCCCGGCTGGACGCCATCGGCGAGTCGACCATTGAGGCGTGGCGCGTGCGCAAGCGCGCCGTGCTGGTTGGCCCCTACCAGGACGAAGCCGCCGCGCGCGCCTCGCTGGCCCACGTCGTCGACGACCTGCGCCTCTCGCGCACCAACCCCGGGTGGGTCGAGATTGGCCGTTTCGCCGACGCCGCCGACGCCGACGCCGCCGCGGGCGAGTGGCTGGCTCGCGGCGTCCAGGTCCGTGTCGAGGACGTCGTCGACCTGACCTTCAACGTGACCACGCTGCGTGCGCCCGAGCGACAATCCTGGCGTGAGCGGCTGTGGCTGGAACGGCTGGATTTCGATCCGACCGACCTGGCCGCCTCGGAGCTCGGGCAGCAGGTGGTGGCCGTGGCTCGCGCGGGGCAGGTGGCGTCATTCGGCGCGGACGGCGACCGGCGGTGGCCGACACGCGACATGCGCATGCCGCTGGCGCGCGTGTCGATACAACGGCATGGAGAACTCTTGGCCGTTCACGGGTTCGACGTGCAACTGTTGGATTTCGCGGGCAACCAAGTCTGGCCGTCCCCGTTTCGGCCGGACAATCAGCTCCTGGAGCAGGCCCTGTTCGATGACGAGGGCGCCCGACTCGTCGTTCGCAGCACGAACGCCAGCGGCGTCGGACGTGTGTTTGCCTTCAATCGGCAGGTCCAGGTGTGGGGTCCGACCATGAGCTACATCTCCGCCGCGTCGGTGGATCTCGACAAGCGCAGCGGCACCGTGGCCGTGGGTTCGTCCAATCGCGGCGAGAACCAGGTCGTGCTGATCCGTCCCGACGGCAATCTCGAGCAGCGCTTCGGCGTCGATGGCGACATCCTGCAAGTCATCTTCACGCAGGAAGGGGACCAGGTCATCACCCTCACCAGCACCGGACTGCAAGTGTTTGAGGCCGAGAGCGCCAATCTCCGGTCGCAACTGCGGTTTCCGGCCACCGCCGCCGCTCGGGCCCCGCACGACGACATTCTCATTCTCGCCGGCGAGGCCGGCGTCGGCTCGTTCACGCTCGACGGCACCGAAGTCTGGTTTGCGCCGCGCGTGCGCGCCCGCGCCGTCTATCCGATGGACGACTACGTGGCGGCGCTGGTGGATGACATGACCATCACCGTCATCCGCTCCGATGGCGCGGTGCTCGGCGACGCCACCACGCTCGCCGCCATTCGCGGCGTCGCGGTTGCGCCGGGACTCAACCGGTTATTTGCCGTCAGCGCCGAGCGCCAACTCCAAGCCTGGCAGCTGCCGCCGGTCGCGACTCCGCCCCAGGGCTAGGCGGCAAACCTCCGCCAGCCGCAAGCCCGCCGCAACATCTGCTCGGTCTCGGCGCGGCTAGCCGTCGGAATCGCTGGACCCCTTGCCCCCAATGGCGCCGAGCAGCCGGGTGAATTCCAACGGGAAGATGAATTTCGACGACGGACTCTCGCCCAGCGACTTGAGCGTGTCCAGGTATTGCAGACTCATGGTGTTCGAGTCCACGCGCTGCGCCACGCTGAATATGCGCTCGAGCGCATCGCTGAAACCTTGCGCACGAAGCACGGCCGCCTGCTGATCGCCCTCGGCAGAGAGAATCTCGGCCTGCCGAGCGCCCTCGGCTTTCAGAATCGCGGCCTGCTTTTCACCTTCGGCGACCGTGATATTCGACTGCCGCGTGCCGTCCGCTTCAAGGATCACGGCGCGCCGCACCCGCTCCGCCGACATTTGCCGATTCATGGCTTCCTGAATCTCTCGCGGCGGGTCGATCTCGCGAATCTCGACATTGGTGACTTTGATGCCCCAGCGTGAGGTCTCAGCGTCGAGCTTCACCCTGATCGATTCGTTGATGCGCTCACGCTGCGAAAGGACATCGTCAAGATCAATGTCGCCAACCACCGCCCGCAGCGTCGTCGTGGCCAGGCCGACGACCGCCGACCGGTAGTCCTCGACCTCCAGCACGGCCCGCTGCGCCTCGTTGATGTCCACGCGCATGTAGACGAGGAAGTCGATATCGATCGAGGCGTTGTCCTTGGTGATGTTGGTTTGCCGCGGGATGTCCAGCACTTCGGTGCGCGTCTCGACGCGGCGAATCTGATGCAGGATCGGGATCGCGAAGACGATGCCGGGCCCCAACATGCCCTCGAACCGCCCGAAGCGAAACCGAGCGACTCGCTGGTAGTCACGCACGAAATTGATGATGGCCATGGTGAAGCCTCCTTCAGCTCGTCACCGTCGGCGCCTCTGACGCTGACTCCTGCACGATATCGACCCTCAGTCGCAAGCCTTCAACATCCCGCACCATAACTCGCGAGCCCACCTCCGCGTGGCCTCCGGGTGGCAACTCGGCTTCCCAACGCTCGCCGGCGAGCCGCACTTCGCCGCGCGGATCGAGCGTGTGCGTCACCTCCGCCAGCCGGCCGACGAGCGCGGCTGTGGCCGTGGGGCTGACGTATGACGACGCGGCTCGCACGCGATCGGATCGAAGCGCCCAGGCAATGACCGCGATGACCGCCGCGAACACACCGCCGAGCACCCCGATCAACCACGGACTCACGGAAATATCTATCTCGGGGATATCAATCTCCGGCACCCGAAATGCATCACCAACGAGGAGGAATGCCCCGGCAATGAACGCCGCGACCGCGGCCGCGCCAAATAGGCCGAAGCCGGCGGCCTGGAACTCCAGCACCGCCAGCCCCAAGGCCCCGAGAATCAGCAGCACCCCCAGCCAGTTCACCGGAAGCTGCCCCAGCCCGGTGAAGGCCAGGGCAAAGGCCACCACGCCCACGATTCCCGGCACGCCGAGCCCAGGCGCCGAGAATTCCACCAGCAGACCGAATCCTCCGACGACCAGGAGAACCAACGCCAAGGCGGGATTCGCCAGCAGTCCCAGGAATCGCTCGACGCCCGACGGATCGAGCGGGCGTACCTGGAGTCCGGCCACGTTGACCTGTTGCGCGCCCCTCGCCGTTACGACCTCCGCGCCGTCGACCTGTCGCAAGAGGTCGTCGAGGTCTTCGGCCAGAAAGTCGACGATATTTGCGTCTTCGGCCTCGCCCGCGGTGTAGGAGCGCGCTTGCGTCACCGTGGCTTCCAACGCCGCCGCGTCGCGACCACGCTGCTCCGCGATGCTGCGAATGAAGGCTCGCGTGTCCTCGCTGATCTTGTCGGCAAGCGTGGCCGGCACGTCTTCCCCGCTGGCCGTGACCGGCGACGCGGCGCCAATGTTGGTGCCGGGCGCCATCACCGCAAAGTGGGCGGCCGCGGTGACGAATGTGCCGGCGGACGCGGCCTGCGAGCCGGCGGGCGATACGTAAACCGCCACCGGCACGCGCGACTCGAGAATGAGCCCCACCATGTCCCGCGTGCTGTCGGCCAGCCCGCCCGGCGTGTTGAGGCGTACCACCAGCAACGCGGCGTCCGTGTCCCACGCCTCG
>DAOUKN010000329.1:0-3830 GCA_034421255.1 Chloroflexota bacterium
ACCTGGATTCCGGCGTGCGCCGGAATGACGGAGAAGGCGGCTGCGTGTGACAACTGGAGCGTGAATGACCAAGTGTGAGATGGGAATGGCGGACTCTTGCGCGGAGTGATGAGGCGCTTCGCGAGCGTCCGCTTAAACGACCGAGGCCCCGCGCGATGGCGGGGCCTCGAACGGTGGTCGGGGTGGACTAGAAGTCCATGCCGCCCATGCCGCCACCGGCGGCGGCTGCCGCGGCCGCCGCGGCGGTCGCGTCTTCGTCGTCCGGCGCGTCGGCGATCAGGGCTTCCGTGGTGAGGATCATGCCCGCGATCGACACGGCGTTCTCGAGGGCGGACCGCGTGACCTTGGCCGGGTCGATCACGCCGGCCTTGACCAGGTCCACGTAGTCTTCGTCAACCACGTTGAAGCCGATGCTCATGGAACCCTCGGACGCTTGTCGGCGGCGGACCTCCTCGATGACGACCGAGCCGTCGGCGCCCGAGTTGGTGGCGATCCAGCGCAGTGGCTCTTCGAGCGCCCGGCGCAGTGCCTGGGCGCCCACCAGCTCGTCGCCGCCGAGGGTCTCCTCGACGCCGTCGAGCGCGCTGGCGGCGTTGAGCAGGGCAATGCCGCCACCGGGGACGACGCCTTCCTCGATCGCCGCGCGGGTGGCGGACAGCGCGTCCTCCACGCGGTGCTTCTTCTCCTTGAGCTCGGTCTCGGTGGCCGCGCCCACGCGAATCACCGCAACGCCCCCGGCCAGCTTGGCCAGGCGCTCCTGGAGTTTCTCGCGGTCGTAGTCGGACGTGGTCTCGTCGAGCTGGCCCTTCAGCTGGGTGATGCGGGCCTGCACGGCCGCCTCATCGCCCGCGCCCTCGACGATGGTGGTGTCGTCCTTGTCGGCCACCACGCGCCGGGCCGTGCCGAGGTCCTCCAGGATGATGCCGTCGAGACGCCGGCCCATGTCCTCGGAGATCACCGTGCCGCCGGTGATGACGGCGATGTCCTGCAGCATCTCCTTGCGCCGGTCGCCGTAGCCGGGGGCCTTGACCGCCAGCACGTTCAGCACGCCGCGGAGCTTGTTGACCACCAGGGTCGCCAGGCCCTCGCCCTCGACGTCCTCGCCGATGACGACCAGCTCCTTCTTGCCGGCCTGGGTCACCTTCTCCAGCGTGGGCAGGATGTCGTTGACCGAGGAGAGCTTCTTGTCGGTGATGAGGATCAGGGCATCCTCGATCGACGCCTCCATGCGGTCCTGGTTGGTGATGAAGTAGGGCGAGATGTAGCCGCGGTCGAACTTCATGCCCTCCACGTACTCGATCTCGAACTCGAGCCCGCGGGACTCCTCGACGGTGATGGCGCCGTCCTTGCCGACCTTGTCCATCACCTCGCCGATGAGCTCGCCGATGTGTTCGTCGTTGGCGGAAATCGAGGCGATCTGCCCGATCTCCTCGCGACCGCGCACCTGGTTGGCGTCCGACTTCACCTGCTCGACGACCATCTCCACGGCGGTGTTCAGACCGCGCTTGATGATCATCGGGTTGGCGCCGGCGGCCACGTTGCGCAGCCCGGCCTTGATGATGGCCTGGGCCAGCACGGTGGCGGTGGTGGTGCCGTCACCCGCGACGTCGTTGGTCTTGCTCGCCGCCTCTTTGATGAGCTGGGCGCCCATGTCCTCGAAGTTGTCCTCGAGATCGATGTCCTTGGCGACGGTGACGCCGTCATGGGTGACGGTGGGCCCGGAGTACTTCTTGCCGAGCGCCACGTTGCGACCCTTGGGGCCGAGCGTGGTCTTGACGGCGTTGGCCACCGTATCGATACCCTTGACCAGCTTGGCGCGGGCCTCGGTATCGAGCAGGATCTCTTTCGGCATGCTGTCGTTCCTCCGACCAGCCCGTTATCGGTGCATGCGCGTCGCGGCCTCTAGCATTCTGCCGGCGAGGGCGCCCGACGCCACGGCAAGGGCTTTGGGGTGTCTTGGTGCGTATTGCGCACTAGGTCCGTCCGCAAAATTGTAGGGAGCGGCCAAGTCGAGCGTCAAGCTTGATTGGCCACGACCGCGGCGTTCACCGATGCCTGGCTCACGGGGTCCCCCGATCAATCGGCGCCTCCAGCAGATTGCCCAACCGCTCCAGGGTGGCCGACCACGGGTGCCCGCCCCGGCGAGTATCAACACGGCCGGAAGCCCAACGATCAGTGGCAGCTCGATCGGGCCTATGGCCTACCCGGCGATGCCGGCACTGGCAACGGCGGTAGCCGCCATCCAGATACCGACGACGATCAAGGCCATCGCCCCAAGAAGACGCCGTCTCATGGTCGAGCTCCTTTGCCGGTGCGCCCCGGCAACGAATCACCACGACCGACGACCCGGAACATGCGCCACAGCACCACGAGCCCCACGATCACCAGCGGGACGCCAAGCACCGCGGCGATTCGTTGAAAGGTCGGTACCGTGACCGGCAGTCGGGAGTCGGGCACCGGATCGGTCGGTTCTGGCGCGCCTCGGAGCGCGCGGGCACAGGCCAAGAGAAGCACCGCCGGGATTCCGCCGCCGACCACGGCCCGTATGCGCGTGAGTGTGTGAGACATTGCTGTCTCCTTCCTCTAGATGGTCGTCATTGGCCACCTGTTGGCACCGTAGCTCGCAAAATCTCACAAATCAACACTTTCATAAAGACGAATTCACTAATGTCAGGTGATACCGCTGCGACATGCTGTCGCGACTCGGGCGGGCCCTGCATCTGGCCACAGCGCTCGTGGTCGTTGCGGAGATCGTGTGGCCGATGGTGCGCGATTAGTTGCACGGCGCGCCGATGGCGTCTCTGACGGAACCGCTGTCCCTGGCGCCCACGTGCGTGATCGGCCGCGCGCCCTTCCCGACCTTCAGCACCGACACCGTCGACATCAGCGGCCAGGGCCCCGGCTCACACACGGTGGACCGTTCCGCGGGCGTCTACGTCGCCTCGGTCTACGGCGGCACGACGGAGCTCGACGTGACCATGCAGCCCCTGGACGGGCGCAGCACCATGACGTGGGGGCGAGCGCCGTTTGCGTCGCTTGCCGTGGGCGTCCACGTCGAAGCCTCGCTCTACCCCGGGCGGACGCTACGCGGCTAGGGCCACCGGTCGTCGAAGCGCTCAAAGGTCACTGACCACGGGTGGTTGTCGGCGATTGCGTTGGTCCGAACGCGAAACTCGCGCCCGTAGAGCGTGACGCGCGGCGTACCACGGTTGCCGACCACGAAGACGGCTGGCCTTGGCCGCGTCGGGCCCTGGAAGATCTGTGTGCTCCAACTGATCGTGCTGGAGTACTCGCCGACACTGCTGATCTGCGCGGAGTCGATGCCTGAATCGACGACCTCAACCGTCGCGCGCCAGGTGCCTGGGGCCAGGGTGACGAACTGATCCTCGCGTCCCAGGCCCTCGACGAGCACCACCTCGACGACGCCGCCGTCGAGATAGATTTCCTCATTCCCAAACGTGGCGTAGGGATCCTCCACAGAGGAACCAACACCCAAGAACAGCAGCTCGAACCGCACTACGTGCCACACCAGGGCCACCGCGACGATGCCCCCGAGAACCAGCCCCGCGATCCGCGCCAAGCGTTTCAACATGTCGAATCTCCTAGCTGCTCGCATAGTCGCCGGGGCACACCTGCCGCCGGAAGTCCACGATCCAGGCCTCGTCGGTATGGACGCTGAGCGTCATCGGCCCTTCAGGCATGACGCCGCGTTCGTCCATGGCACGCTCGGCTTCGTCCAGGGGCAGGACGCTGATTACGTTTCGAAAGCCCGTCCAGGTCGTTGTGATTGGGCGTACCCGGCTGGCGAGCGTCACTGGCTGATCGTCAGT
>DAOUKN010000330.1:0-11975 GCA_034421255.1 Chloroflexota bacterium
TAGATGCCGCGCAACGACCTCGTCGTAGTGCCCATCCAGCAGCCCGTGGACCTGCATGACGTCGATCACGTCCACCCGCAGCCAGCGCAATGCCCGATCGATGGCGGGTGCCACGTCCGCCGCCGGAATGACCGTCTCGTCCTCGCGGTAGGTGTACTTGGTCGCGATGACGTAGTCGTCGCGCGGCACGCCGTCGAGCGCCTGTCCCAGCAGCGCCTCGCTGTCGCCGTAGCCCTGGGCGGTGTCGAACAGGTTGACGCCGTGATCGAGCGCGCGCCGGACCAGGCGCCGGGCCGCCTCGGGCGTCGTCCCGCGATCCTGCCCAAAGCGGCTCGGCCCGCCGGTGCCCAGCGACACCAGCGACACGTCGAGCCCAGTGCGACCGAGCCGTCGATATTCCATGGGAAGGCTTCCCGCTTTCCGGAACGCTTCAGCCTACGTCCGGCTCCCCACTCTGAAAACTGCAGCGCCGCGACCGGCTATTGCGATTCCAGCCGCCGCCGCGTGCGTGCAGTGGTTTCCTGGAGAGCCGGGGTGATTTCCACCCGATAGTGCGGCGTTGCCAGCTCAAGCGAGCGGAGGCGCGCCGGAAGCGTCGACAAAGCGCGCTGGGCATGGACGCGGATGTCATCAAGCGACCGACGGCCGTTCGGCAGGCGCTTGCCGTCGCGCATCACGGGCTCGAGCAGCGGTTGCCCGTCGTCAGTCTCATTGGCGAGCCCGAGGACATCGTGCGTGGCGCTGTCGCCGTCAAACTGCCGGAATCCCTGCTTGGGATCGGGCAGCGTCGATTTCTCGGCGGCCAACTTCATGCGGCCCTGCCCGTCGTAGGCCACGAGCTTGTAGACCACGTCCAGGCACGGCGCGTCCTCGGAAACGGCCAGCGCCGCGCCCACGCCGAAGCTGTCGATCGGCGCGCCGTCGGCGATCAGGCGGGCGATCTCATGCTCGTCGAGATTGCCGCTGGCGATGATTTGCACCTGCGCTAGTCCGGCGGCATCCAGCTGTCGCCGGGTCCGCCGGGCGTGCTCCCCGAGATCGCCGGAGTCCAGGCGCACGGCGGCCGGCGCGGCCGCGTCGCCCGCCGCATGCACCAGCTCCAAGACTTGTTCAACGCCCGCCTCCGTGTCATAGGTGTCGACGAGCATCGTCGCGCCGGGAAACGTGGCGGCGAAGTGGGCGAACGCTTCGCGCTCGCTGTCGTGGGCTTGGACGAAGCTGTGCGCCATGGTGCCGGCCACGGGGATGCCGAAGGCCTGACCGGCGGCCACGTTCGACGTCGCCTGCACACCCGCGATGTACGCCGCCCGGGATGCCGCAAGCCCCGCCTCGGCGCCGTGCGCGTGCCGCAAGCCGAAGTCGATGATGGACCGTCCATCTGCCGCCGCCACGACGCGCGCCGCCTTGGAGGCAACCGCGGTGGGCAGCTGCACCAGATTCAGCAGCCGGGTCTCGACGAGCTGCGCCTCCGGCAGCGGCGCGTGCACCGTGAGCAGCGGCTCGTTGGCGAAGAACGGCGTGCCCTCGGGCAGTGCGTCCACGCTCCCCGAGAAGCGGAAACCACGCAGATAGTCGAGACACTCAGCAGAGAAGTTCCCCAAGGACTTCAGGTACTCGATGTCCGCGTCCTCGAATCGCAGCTGCTCCAGGTAGTCGAGGGCGGCGTCCAGGCCGGCGGCGATCAGATAGTTTCGATTGGGCGGCAGGCGCCGCGTGAAGAGCTCGAACGTCGCCGGCGCGTGCATGCCGTGCTCCAGGTATGCCTGGAGCATGGTGAGCTGATAGAGGTCGGTGACAAGTCCCTGGGCGGAAGGCGCGGTCATCGAGCGCCGGGGCTAGCTCTCGGCTTCGGTGACGGCGCCCGCCGCGCGCATGTCGTCCAGCGCGCGGGATCCATCGCCCGGCTGCACCTCAACGGCGCGGGTGGCGCTCAGAATGAGGTGCACGGGCAGACCGGCGATCCGCCGGGCATCGAGCACGCTGGCGCGCACGCAGTAATCCAGGGCCAGTCCGCCGACCCACAGCCGCGTGATGCCGGCCGCGCGAAGCCGTGCGGCCAGATCGGTGCCCTCGAACGCGGAGTAGGCCTCATGCCCCGAGTCCGTTCCCTTGTCGATGACGGTCGTCGATTCGGGAAGGGCGAGGTCGGGGTGGAACGCCGCGCCCGACGTCTCCGCCACGCAGTGGGAGGGCCACGGCCCGCCCTGTTCCTGGAAGCTCACGTGGTCGGGCGGGTGCCAGTCGCGCGAGGCGAATACCGCCGCGCCGGCGATTCGCGCCGCATCGATCCACTGGTTCAGCACCGGCACCACGGCGTCGCCGTCCGGCACGGCCAGGGCGCCGCCGGGACAGAAGTCCTGCTGCACGTCGACGATGAGCAGGGCGTCGGAGGATCGCAACTCAGGCGGGTTCATGCGGCGCGCCTAGCGTGGTGGCTGGGGTAGATGGATTCGAACCACCGCTTCACGGTCCAGAGCCGCGCGTCCTACCACTAGACGATACCCCAGTAGCGGGTTTGCCCAGGGCCGAACATAGCACCCGCAACCGAGCCAGCCCGGCTAGCATAGGGGAATGAATCGGCGTCTGCGCGGTCCCTACCGCGTCGTGCTCTGCGACGTGGGGGAGACCCTGGTGCACTACAAACGCAGCTTCTCCGCCACCATTTCGGCGGAGGCTGCGCGGCTTGGGGCGCAGGCACCGATGCGCGAGGTTCGCCGCATTGCCGACGAGGAGTATGACCGCGCCATCAGGGACCCGGCCGCGCGCGGCGCCAGCGCCGACGCCGATCGATCCCTCGCGTTCTGGCAGGGCATGTATCAGGCCATGGGCCGACGCCTGGGCGTCAGCGATCCCAGGTTGCTGGCACAGCGGCTCTTCGACGAGTTCACAACCGTCGAGTCGTACGTTGCCATCGAAGGCGCCCGCGAGGCGCTGGTTCGGCTGCGAGCCGCCGGGTTGAAGCTCGTGGCGGCGTCGAACTGGGAGCCATGGTTGCTGGACCTGCTCGACCACCTCGACATGCGCGAATCCTTCGATGCGCTGGCGGTGTCCGGACTCATTGGCGTCGAAAAGCCGGAGGCCGCGTTCTTCGAGCGAACGCTGGAGATCGCCGGCGCCACGCGCGACGAGACCGTGCACATCGGCGACAGCTTCTACGCCGACGTGCAGGGCGCGTGGGGCGTCGGCCTGGACGCCATCTGGATCAACGCGCGCAACCACCCGCCGCAGGCCTGCCCCACGGTCGAAACCATTGGCGCCGCCGCGGACGCCGTGATCGCGGCGGCCAACGGATTCGAGCGGTCGTGAACCTCGATTGGGAGACGATTCGGTCGCAGGTGGCCTGGCGGGGACGCTTTCCCGTCCTGGTAGACGAGATTCGCTCGCTCGAGGACGCGCGCGAGATGACGTACACCTACCTCGGCATTGGGTCCGGCGCCGTGGTCGTCCTGGCCCTCGACGATGCCGACCGGGCCATCTGCGTCCGGCAATACCGCCACCCAATGCGCCGCGTCGTGCGGGAGCTTCCGGCGGGTCACATCGATAGGGGCGAGGACCGGACCCTCGCCGCCCATCGCGAGTTCGAGGAGGAAACCGGCCTGCGCCTCGGGCATCTGGAGCACCTGGGCAGCTATGTCCCCGTTCCGTCGCTGGCCGATTTCTCGATGCACATGTATTTCGGCCACACGCTCACGCCGGGTCGCCAACAGCTCGACGAAAACGAGCTGCTGGAAATCGAGCGCGTGCCCATCCGTGAGCTGCACGAGTCGATACTTGCAGGTGAAGAGTTCGTCGTCTCGATGAACTACACCGTGCTGTTCGCCGCCGGGCGGGGGTTGCTGCCGCTTTAGCGACCTTTGCGAAGGTGTAAGGGCGGTTCGCGAACCGCCCCTACCGAACCTCGGAACGGTCTTACTTGGCCCATTGGCGCCCAGCGCCGCCCGATCACCCGTCGCACACCAGCAACCGCGTCCAGCCGAAGTTACTTCGATATCGAAATTAAACGCCGAATACGACAAAAAACTCCGCCCACCAATTCGCAGCGGGCGTCTCCGTGCCGCCGCCACTTAGTACGCTGGCGCCCGGATCCAACCACCTTCCATTCGGAGGATTGACCCCACGATGACACCCGGCATGCGGGTGCGGATGGCGCCGAGTCCGACCGGCGACATTCATATCGGCAATGCGCGCACGGCGCTGATGAACTACCTGCTGGCGCGGCAGTCGGGCGGCACGTTCATCCTGCGCGTGGAGGACACGGACCGCGAGCGCAGCGATGCGCAGAAAGAGGCAGGAATCTACGACGGCCTGCGCTGGCTGTCGCTCGACTGGGACGAAGGCCCGAATGTCGGCGGCCCCTACGGACCCTACCGGCAGAGCGAGCGCCACGAGGTGCACCGCGAGGCCATCGAGGCGCTGCTGGCGTCGGACGCGGCCTACTACGACTACACGACGACCGAGGAGCGGGCGGCTGAGCGCGAGGCGCAGATCGCGCGCGGCCAGACGCCGCGCTACAGCGGCAGCGGGCGCTCATTGACCAGCGCGCAGATCGCCGAGCGTCAGGCGGCGGGCGTGGTGCCGGCGGTGCGCTTCGCCTCGGGCTCGGGCGCCGTCGGATTCGAGGACGGGGTGTTCGGGCCGCTGGAGACCGACGCCTCGGAGATCGAAGACTTCGTGATCGCCCGCGGCGACGGCACGGCCCTCTACAACATGGCCGTGGTGGCCGACGATCAATCCATGGCGATCACTCACGTGGTACGGGGCGCCGACCACACGTCCAACACCTTTCGCCAGGTGCTGCTCTACCGGGCGCTGGGATGGAAGCCGCCGCGATTCGCGCACTTGCCGCTGCTGTTGAACAAGCGGCGTCAGAAACTCTCCAAGCGCGACGGCTCGCAATGGTTGGGCGAATACCGCGCACAGGGCTATCTGCCCGAGGCCGTGGTCAATTTCATGGTGTTTCTCGGCTGGTCGCCGGGCGACGAGCGCGAGCTGTTCAGCCTGGAGGACCTGGTCGACGAGTTCAGCCTAGAGCGGGTCAATCGCGCGGACGCGGTGTATGACGTGCAGCGTCTGGATCACTTCAACGGCGTCTGGCTGCGGCGGCTCGACATGGACGCGCTGGCGGAGCGGGCGCTGCCGTTTGCGCGGGACGGCGGCCTGCCGGTAGACGACACGCAGCGAGACTATTTCCAGCAGGCGCTGGCGCTGGAGCAGGAGCGGATCGGGCACCTGAGCGACGTGCCGGACATGATGGGGTTCTTCTTCGACGAGGACCTCGTTCCCGACGTGGAGTTGATGCGATTCAAGCGCCGAGACCGGGCCGAGACCGCCGCGGCGCTGACCACCGTCGAAGGCTTGGTGCGCGAGCTACCGGAGTTCACCATTGGGGCGATCGAGACCATGCTGCGGGGATTGGCGGAGCGGCTGGGCTGGAAGACGGGAGACCTCTTCATGCCCATCCGGATCGCGGTGACCGGGCGCCGCGCCACGCCGCCGCTGTTCGAGACGATGGCCGTGCTCGGCCGCGAGCGGTGTCTGGTTCGCCTGCAGCGCGCGCGGGCCAAGCTCGGCGACTAGCCCGCCCGTGAGCGGCCTGCGCTTCGACCAGGCGCCGTCGCCGAAGCCCGGACGCACCGATATCTGGGCCGAGCGCGACGGCGAGCTTGTGTGCTCGCTGGAAATCATGGCCGCGCCGGTTCGACTGGCCGGAGCCACGCTGCGCACGGCGGGCATCGCCAACGTCTTCACCGAGGAGGGTTACCGGCGCCGCGGCTACGCCAGCGCCCTGATGGCGCACGCGCACGAAGTCCTGATCGAGGTCGGGTACTCGACCGTAGGGCTATTCGGTATTCCGGGGTTCTACGGGCAGTTCGGCTACGCGACCATCGGCTGTGACTTCGCCATCGAGGTGGAGACGCATGTCGTGGAACAAGCGATCGGCAAGCATCGGATGCGTCCTGGGCGCGACGCCGATCTGCCGGCGGTCGCCGAGATGTACAACGCGGTCAACGCCGCCCTGAACGGCTCGGTCGTGCGCGACCCCGCGGACTGGATCGGCCTGCGCCACGGCTCGACGATCCTCGGCACGACGGGCCTGTGGATCGCCGAGGGCCCTGACGGTCGCTCCGTTGGTTACGTGGCGCTGCGCGAGGACCCCCTCAAGGCGGAAGTGATCGACGCCGGGTTCACGGATTCAGCAGTCGCGCCGTCGCTGGCAGCGCATGCGGCTGCCGAGACGGCGCGGCGGCAATCGTCCGTCATCAGATTCGAGCTGCACCCCGAGTTCGGCCTCGGCTCATACGTGCGCCGCATGGAATGCAAGCTCGAGGCGGTTCGACCGCACGACTCCGGCTACATGCTGCGCATCCTGGACCAGGACGCCGTGCTGCGATCCATCGAGCCGGCGCTGCGGGCCCGGGCGGCGGCGTGTGGTTTCGAGGCTCCATCTTCTCTGCGCGTCGAGACGCCATTGGGGATGTCCGTCGTGGAGCTCGGGGGCCGTGGACCGGAGCGCACGTTGACGCTGCCGCACGAGCGTCTGGCTCAGCTTCTCTTTGGCTATTGGTCGGCTGGTGAGGTCGCGGAAGTCGAGGGCGTGTGCATCGCGCCGGAGGACGTGCCGTGGCTGACGGCGCTGTTCCCGCGCGGCGACGCCTACTGCTATGAGCCGGATAGGTATTGAGGGAGACCGTCCAACTGCCGAAGGGTGCCCACAAGAGGCGCCCCTACACCGACCGAAGTGCGGTGGCCCGCGCTGCGCGCAGCGTGGGGCCCGACGTGAGTATGCTTTCCAAGCTGCCGGGCATTGCGAGAACGCCGGTCAATGACCATCAGTCTTGAGGACGAGTTTCATCGAGCGCTGGAGAACCACGTTTACGCCGATATCAAGTCCCACAGCTTTCCAATGTTCCTCATGCAAGCGATGCGCCGGCATGGCGGGGTGCTTGCAGCAAAGCAACTGCTCAGCATTTCCACGGACCGAGCGGGGTTGGTTCAGCTTTGCCATCAAGGGCGACTCGATCTGTCCGTGGAGTCCCTGATGTTGCAAGAGCGATGGAAGCCCTTGTTCAGCGTTGACGAGTTGAAGCTTGCGCGCCGGCGTTTGAAAGACTTGGGCTACGAGCCGGACAGGAATTGACGGAGGCCCTCCAGTTGCCGAAGGGCGCCCACAAGAGACGCCCCTACACCGACTGAAGTGGGTGGCCCGCGCAGCGCGGGATCGGTAAAGGGCCGGGCTCCCATGCTGCACGCAGCATGGGCCACCGAGCAGCAGCTAGGGCAGCGGTGACTCCGTCGCCGCCGCCGGCGTCACTTCACAGGCCGCGCAGTCGGCGCGGAACGTCCGCCAGCGCCTGACGAGCAGGACGGTGAGGATGAGCATGGTGGCGACATTGATGAACGGTCGCGCCGGCTCGATGACGTTGAGCACGCCGGCGGTGCCGAAGAGGCCCACCAGCAGCCCGTTGCACAGCGGACACGACACGGCGAACGCCGCCAGGAATCCGCCGCTGTAGATCGCCGTGCCGGTCTGGGTGATGCGGCGCGACCGCGCATAGACGCTGAGTCCCGACAGCGCGCCGAGCAGGGCCGCGTTGACCACCCAGATCGGGTAGTCAATCGCCAGCAGCGGCGTTTGGCGCTCGAGGACCGGCGTGTCGATGGCGCCGGTGACGAGCCCGACGACGACGAAAAACAGCACGGCCACGGCAAGTCCGGCGCCGATAGCACGCCACAGTTCCGGCGACATGGACCTGGCATGCGCACGGAGCGTCATCATGGCCGGCCTCCACATGCGGTGTCGGGAGCGTTGGGTTGCCAAAGTCTACGCGGACGCTTGGGCGGAACGGAACTCTCGCCCCGTTCGTGGTGAGCCTGTCGAACCACGCCCTTCGACAAGCTCAGGGCGAACGGACTTCTATAGTTCCGTGCGCACGAGGACCAGAGACGCCGAGCTGCGAACCTGCCGCCGGTGTATTGCAGCTAGCCCCTGAAGTCGAACTCCAGAACGACGCCCAGGGTCTCGCCGATGCGGTTGTAGAGAAGATCGAATGCGTCGGCGACCTGCTCGAACGGATAGCGGTGGGTGGTCATGCGCTCGGGTGCGACCTGGCCGGATGCGAGCAGATCCATGCCGCGTCGCGCCGACGCCGCGTCGGGGCCGCGCCGGTAGTAGCCGCCGATGATCCGCCGCCCTTGCGCCGCGCCCGAGGTGAGGGGCAGCGGCTGGTCCTCGTAGAGCCCAACCAGGTGCAGCGTGCCGCCGCGGGCGACCATGTCCATGGCCGGTCCAAACGCCTTCGGCCCGGCCGAGCCGCCGACGGCGTAGACCACCGTGTCGGCGCCCACGCCGTTGGACAGGCGCTGAATCGCGGCCACCGAATCTTCCCTGGCCGCATTGATCACGATGTCGGCGCCCAGCTTGGCCGCCATCTCGCAGCGCAGGTCCAGCGTGTCAATGGCCACGATCGTGCCGGTGCCGTTGAGCTTCTGCACCTGCATGATCAGGCTGCCCACCAGACCCTGGCCGACCACCACGACGAGGTCGTCGCGGGCCAATCCCTCGATATCCACCCAGGTCACACCGCCGGCGAGCAGCGGCCAGTACGTCGCCTGCTCGAAACTCACGCCGTCGGCAATCGGATAGACCTGATTCTGCGCGTCGGGCCTGGCGTACACCGCGTCGCGTACGACGTACTCGGCGTGCGGCGCCAGCGACACGACGCGGTCGCCGGGACGCAGGTGCGTGACCTCGGCGCCGACGGCATCCACGACCCCGGCGAGCGAATAGCCCATGGACTCGGGATTCACGGCATGCTCGCGGGTGTAGCGGGCGCCGATCTCCGAGCCGCGGCTGATGAGGCTGGTGACCGAGCGGATGCGCACTTGCTCCGGTCCCGGCTCGGGAATCGGGACCTCTTCGATGACGACGTTGAACTTGCCTTCGGGCTTGGCCGATCGCTTCATTTCAGGGTCTCGCTGAGTGGTTCGTCGCGGTATGAAACCACGGGCCGGCGGTCTGCGCGAGCAGGAGGCTAGGGTCGCGCCGCCAGGTCGTTGCGAAAACGGGAGGCCGTGCGAAACATGGCGGCCAATTCAGTGTGGGTATCGCCGTCCGGCGCTTGGTCGAAACCGTCGGTCAACTGGCGCTCGATCAGCGCGGCCTGCGCGTCGCGGCCCTCGGCCAGCAGATCTCGCAGCCAGCGGTTGTAGAACACCCCGCTGCGCGGCAGGCGGAACTCCATGAACGTAGTGTTGGCCTGGCTGAAGACCTCACCGGTTGCTCCCGCGGCGGCAATGACCCGCAGCGCGCTGACGTCGCCATGCGCGGCGCGGCCGGCCTCGTAGTCCAGGTGGATCACCGCCGGCTCCAAGGCGCTGAGGAGGCCGTCCGCGTCGATCAAATACAGCAGCAGGGCAAACGACACGCCCATGCCAATGGGGGCGCGCTCAATCGCCGGAATCGGTTTGACCGGTGCTGCCGAGACGTCCGAATTCTCGGGCATTTCGGCTGCGATCGGCGCCTGGGGCGTGACTGGCGGCGGGCTCGTGGGCGAAGCCTCGCCGGCGGTCGCCGGGAGCAGAGTCAGCACGACCACCGCCGCCACCATGAGCACCAGGACCGCGATCGCGGCCATCGGGCCGGCCCTTAGCACCAGACCCTCCGCTTCACGCTCGACCAACCCATGCCGATCTCGCGGGCGCTAGTGCCGTGGCCTTGCGACGACGGGGACACCTACCGGCGGCTAGCCGATGCCGGCCCGACGCGCCGCGTCGGCGAGGGTGTCGTAGGCAAGCTGCGCGTGCGCGAACGGCTCGTAGTCCGGGCGAGCGACCACCATCTTTGAAATCTCGACCGTCTCGTAGCCGCGATAGCCGCAGTCATGCATGGTCTTGAGATAGGTGGAGTAGTCGTACTCGTCTTCGCCCGGCGTGAGGAAGGCGTGATCGGGCCATCGGCCCTCCACTCCCTTGATATGCGTATGCAGCGCGTGCGGCGCTAGCGAGGGCACGGCCTCGGCCACGCTCATGCCAATGGCCTGGAAGTGGCTGTAGTCGAGGTTGAGACCGACGTTGGGGAGGCCGATCCGCTCCACCATCCAGAGCGCCTGGTCCGGCCGGCTGAGGGCGGCGCCCACGTGCGGCTCGATGGCCAGCGACACGCCGTGGAGCGCGGCATATTCCCCGAGCCGCGCGTACTCATCGACCACCCGATGCCGCACGGCCTCCCATTCGCCGGGGGCGCCGCCGGGCAACGTGTTGATGGGCGGCGGGTCGTCGGGGGCAAGCGCGACGGCCAGATGCACGGCCTCGCGCAGGCGCGTGATGCTGGTTAGGTATTCCGGTGGATCCAGGAGCCGCGAGTGCGCGGCAAGTGCCGTGAGCGTCATGCCGTGCTCACCCAACAAGGCCGGGATGCGTTTGCGGGCAGCGTCGTCCAGGCGCTCGAGGGCCGTGGTGTAGCCCGGCAGGATGGTGAGCTCGAGGCCGGTGTAGCCCATCCGCGCCAGGCGCGGCACGGCGGCCTCAATGGGGACATCGGCCATGCCCCAGGTGCTGTAGCCGAGATTGACGATGCGGCTGTTTCCGGCGGCGAGCGCTAGATTCTAGCGCCCACTCACGCGGCGGCCGCGCCAGCGACCTCCTCGGCCCGACCAGTGAAGGCGAGCCGAGTCGAGGGTCATGAGGGTGTAGATCGCGGCGGTGATGGGAAGCGCGATCGCAACGCTCGTTCGGGTGCCGTACCAGCGCAGCATCGGGACCAGCGATGCGGCCATGAGCGTCCACGCCGCGACACCCGCCGCCAGGAGCAACGCCGAAGGCGCGGCGGCTGCGCCGGTCGCAAGGGCAATCGCGCCGAGGAATGTGGCGACGGGCGGCCACACGAACACCATGACGAGCCCGATCACCGTGCCGCCCAGGCGCCAAGCGGCGAAGTCCAACTGGGCATACGCCGAGCGCGTGATCATGGACCAGATGTCGCTCAGGCCTCGGTAGCGACGCACGCTGCGCACCTCGCGCGAGAGGCCCAACCAGATGCGTCCACCGTGCGGTCGACCGTGGTCCTTGATGCGGCGGGCGAGGGCGCAGTCATCGATGACGTCGCCGGCAATCGACTCGATGCCCCCGGCGCGCGCAAGAGCATCAGCCTGGACGAGCACGCAGCCGCCGGCCGCGGCCGCGACTGCGTGCTTGGGATCGTTCGACCAACGAAAGGGGTAGATCATGCCGAAGAACATGACGAATGCCGGAATGAGCAGGTGATCCCAGAGGGAGTCGACGCGGAGCATCGCCATCTGCGAGACCAGGTCGAGGTCGTGCTCCCGGGCCGCGGTCACGAGCGTCCGGGCCGAATTGGGCGGATGCCGAATGTCGGCGTCCGTGAGCAAGATGAACTCCGGGCTACCGTTCAACGCGGCGGTCACACCGGCGTGCATGGCCCAGGTCTTGCCCATCCATCCGGGCGGCCGCGGGTCGCCGCGAATCACTGTGAGGCCGTGGGCGTTGACCTGGTCGGCGATGGACCGGGCGATATCCGCGGTGGCGTCGTCGCTTTCGTCGTCGACCAGGTAGATGTGCAGATCACCGGGATAGTCCTGCGCGAGCAACGCCGGCAGTGTGTGGGGCAGCACGTCGCTTTCGTTGCGCGCCGGCACGACGACGGCGAGCGCCGGCCACTCGGACGGCAGGCCGGCGGGATCAATCGCCGGAAGGCGAACGTCGGTGCGCCAGAAGCCGCCGCGCGCCAGGAGCAGCACAAGCCAGGCTCCCAAGGCGGATAGTGAAAGTGCCGCGCCGAACCAGAGGGCCGTGGTCATGGCGAGAGGGAGATTCGAGGCTTACGCACGCGCCGATGGTTGGGCCTGGATTCCCGCCTGCGGAGACCTTTGCATAAATCGGGGGGCGGGGCGGACCATGGGGCGTCGCCAGGCGGAGGATTGAGGAGCGGGCGTATGCACCGGGATATGGGCCGACCG
>DAOUKN010000331.1:0-11751 GCA_034421255.1 Chloroflexota bacterium
CGTCACGAGACTCCGGCGCGTCGCACATCGGCGTTGCCAGGGGTGAACGGCGCCAGAGTGTATCGGGCCGGCCGGCGTGGAAGCCGCGCCGCTCGCACGACAGAATCAGGCACACCGCCGTCATCCGAAGAGTGCCCCGGGCATGGCAACTGAGCTATTCGACGTCGTTTCGCCCGAAACGGCGTTGGCACGGTTGCTCGAAGCCGGCTTGCCCGAGCCTCGCGTGGAAACCGTGCCGTTGTCGGCCGCTGCCGGTCGGGTGTCGGCGCAGCCGGTGCGAGCGCCCGAATCCAGTCCGTCCTTCGACCGGTCCTTGATGGACGGATTCGCCGTGCGCGCGTCGGACACCTTCGGCGCGACCGAGTCCTTGCCCGCCGCCCTCACCGTGATCGGCGAGGTGCCCATGGGCGCGCCGCCGACCAAGGACATAGCGCCCGGTGAGGCCATGGTCATCCACACCGGCGGCATGCTGCCACCGGGCGGCGATGCCGTCGTGATGGTCGAGCACACCGAGTGGATCGACGACCGGATGATCGAAGTCATGCGGCCGGTCGCGGCTCGTGATGCGGTGATCCGGCGCGGCGACGACGTTGCCGAAGGGGCGGTGATCTTTCCTCGGGGCACGCGACTGCGATCGCAGGATCTCGGTGGGCTGGCCGCGCTTGGCGTGCCGCACGTCTCGGTTGCCCAGGCTCCGATCGTGGGGCTCATCGCGACCGGGGACGAGGTTGTGCCGCCCCACCAGACGCCGGAACCGGGCGAAGTCCGGGACGTGAACTCGACCACGCTAACCGTGGAGGTGGAGCGCGCGGGCGGCGTGGCGCGAGCCTACGGCATCGTGCCCGATGCGCGCGCCGCGTTGGCGACCGTGGCGCGCGACGCGCTGCGGGAGTGCGACATCGTCGTCGTCAGCGCCGGAAGCTCCATAAGCGCGCGCGATCACACGGCGGACGTGATCGGGTCGCTGGGATCGCCCGGCATCTTGGCGCACGGTCTGGCCCTCAAGCCCGGCAAGCCGTCAATCGTCGCCCTCGCGGACGGCACGCCGGTGTTCGGCTTACCCGGCAATCCAGTCTCGGCGCTGGTCGTGTTCGACCTGCTGGTGGCGCCCACGATTCGCCGGCTGCAAGGCGCCCCGGCCGCCAGTCCCGCATCGCCGCTGCGTGTCCGGCTGGCGCGCAACGTGGCATCCACGGCGGGGCGCCTGGATTTCATCCCCACGCGCCTCACCGAGCGCGACGGCTGCCTGTGGGCGGAGCCCATCTTCGGTGCATCGAACCTCATCTTCACGCTCGTACGCGCCGACGCGCTGGTCCGGATCCCGGCCGACGCCAACGGCCTCCAAGCCGGCGCGTTCGTCGATATCCGTCCGCTGGCATGACCGCGTCCTCCATATCGGGCGAGCGACCGAGCTACGACGCTCCACCTGGGGGCGGCGGGCGCTTGCCGTATTTGCAGGACGTGCCGCTCGACCAGGCGCGGGCGCGTTTCGATGAGGCGCTGCGCGGCGCGGGCGCCCTGGCGCCGGGGCCTACGCTTTCAGTGCCCCTCGAAGCGGCGGTTGGACGGGTGACGGCCGCGGCGGTCTGGGCCCGGACGTCGAACCCCCACTACCACGCCGCGGCCATGGATGGCGTCGCGGTTGCGGCGGAGACGACCCGCGGCGCGTCGCCTACGTCGCCACTGCGCCTCGGTCTGGACCTAGACGCCGTGTGGATCGACACCGGCGACGCCATGCCCTTCGGCATGGACGCCGTGGTGATGCTGGAAGACCTGCACGAGGTCGGCGACGGCAGCGTTGAGATCCTCGCGGCGGTCGCGCCCTGGCAGCATGTGCGTCCGCTGGGCGAGGACATTGTCGCCACCGAGTTGGTGCTTCCCGCCGGCCACACGCTTCGCCCGGTGGACGTCGCTGCCGCCGCCGCGGCCGGTCACGCGTCGGTCGAGGTGCGCCGGCCCCCGCGGGTGGCGGTGCTTCCCACCGGCTCGGAGCTGGTGCCTCCGGGAGCCGCGGCCGGTCCCGGCGAGATCGTGGACTCGAACTCGCTCATGCTGGCGGCAACCGCACGTGAATGGGGCGCCGACGCCGAGCGGTTGCCGCCGATACCCGACGACTTTGCGCGCCTTCGAGCGGCGGTGGATGAGGCGCTCGACGGTGCCGACATCGTGGTGATCAATGCCGGCTCATCGGCGGGCGCGGAGGACTTCACGGCGCGCGTCATTGCCGAGCACGGCGAGGTGCTGGTGCACGGCGTGGCGATCCGGCCGGGCCACCCGGTCGTCCTTGGGGTTGCTCGCGGGCGCGCCGTCGTGGGGATTCCGGGGTATCCGGTGTCCGCGGCCCTGGCGATGGAGCTGTTCGTCGCACCGCTCATCGACGCCTGGCTCGGGCGTCGGCGCGTCCGCCGGCCAACGCTGAAGGCGGTAGTCCCGCGAGTCGTGGTATCGCCCATGGGCGACGACGAGTTCGTGCGCGTGAAGATCGGACGCGTCGGAGAGCGCACCATCGCCGCCCCCCTCGCGCGCGGCGCCGGCATGATCACCTCGATGGTGCGCGCCGACGGCGTCATCCGCATTCCCAGGATGTCCGAGGGCCTTGCGGCCGGATCGTCGGTGGAAGTGGATCTGCTCACCGATCCGGACGCCGTCGACCACACGGCGGTGCTCATCGGCAGCCACGATCCCGCCCTCGACCTCCTGGCCAACGAGGTCCACCGGCGGTTTGCCCCGGCGGCGGTGGCCTCGACCAACGTGGGCAGTCTGGGTGGGCTGGTGGCGCTGCGACGCAACAACGCGCATGCCGCCGGATGCCACCTCATCGATCCGTCCACCGGCGCCTATAACGTTGCGGACGTTGGGCGCATCCTTCCCGGTCGCGAAGTCGTCCTCGTCACCTTTGCGCACCGGCAACAGGGACTCATGGTCGCCCCGGGGAATCCCAAGCGAATCCAAGGAATCGATGACTTGATGCGCGACGACGTCGTCTTTGTGAACCGGCAGCGAGGCTCGGGCACCCGCATGCTGCTGGACTACGAGTTGCAGCGCCGCGGTCTCGCAGGCGCGGCAATTGGCGGCTACGACCGCGAGCTATATACCCACGTCGCGGTGGCAGCCGACGTGGCCGCCGGCGGCGCGGACGTCGGTCTCGGCGTGCTGGCCGCGGCTCGGGCATTGAACCTCGAGTTCATCCCGCTGCTCGAAGAGCGCTACGACCTGGTCATCCCGCGCGAGCACTTCGAATCGCCGGTGCTGCGGCCTCTGCTGGAGGTGCTGCGCGACCCGGCGTTTGCGCGCCAGGTCGAGGCCATGGGCGGCTACGACACGTCGCGGATGGGCCACGAAGCCGCCGAGCTTCCAGGGTCCCCGGCGGGCGAAACGCTGAGCTAGCTTGGCGAACACGTCGGAGCAAGCGCAGCCGGTGGACGGGCAGGCCGTTGACGCAGAGTCCCGGCCACACGCGCGAGTCTATCGCTGGATCGGCCTGCTCCTCGCTCCTGCAGCCGTAACGCTGGCCCTTCTGACGCCTAGCGCTCTGCCGGAAACCGCTCCGCCTCAAGTCGCGCAATCGCCCTCGGCGACCGAGCTCTCGACCGCAGTGCTCCAGTGGATCAACGCGGCATCTGCCGAGAAGCTCGCCGCTGAGTTGCCCGGCATCGGCCCCCTGTATGCGGAGCGAATCGCCACTCATCGCCGCATCTTTGGCCCGATCGCCGAAGCTCGGACGCTCATCGACCTGGGCATACCCGCGCGCGTGGTGCAACAGCTCCCGGCTCAAGTGCCCGCAGCGCCGTGACGGCCTGGCTGGCGGCGGCGATCCTGCTCGGCATTGCGCTCGCAGGATGGTTGGGTCCGGCACCGGCCTGGGCGGTCATCGGGCTGGCCGTGGTTGGCGCGGCAGCCGCTCTGACCGGACGCCGCCCACTGCTGGTGGGCGCCGTCGTCGCCGCGCTGGCCCTTGGCTTGGCGCGAGGCGGACATCACGTCGCCTCGCAGCCGCCCGTGCTGCAGGCGCCCGCCGGTGCGGCGCTGACGGTGATCGGAACCGTTCTCGACGACGCGCCGGGACCTCGTCGAACGCTGCAAGTCGAGGCTGCGGCGACTGGTGAGAACCAGGAGCCGCGGCCAGCCGCCGGGCGCCTACAGGTCTTTGCTCCCCGAGCACTGGCGCTGCCGGACGCGCGCGTGGCGGTCAGCGGGGTATTCGTGCCGGCGCGCCCGCGGGCTACGAATTCCCTCGCCGGACACGCCGACACCTGGGCGGGGACGCTCGACGACGCCCAGGTTGCGGTCATCGAGGCCGGTACGGCCGCAGAACCCCCGGCGCTTCTGAGACTCCGGCGCCACGTCGATGCCAGCATTCGCTCGGCCTTGCCCGAGCCCCATGCCTCGTTGCTCTCGGCCATGCTCGTCGGCATTCGTCAACGGCTGCCCGACGAGTTGCGAGACGATTTCCTGACCTCGGGCTTGATTCATATCGTCGCCATCTCGGGCTTCAACATCACGTTGATCGCGCTCTGGGTGCGGAGGCTCGCCGGCTGGGGTCTGGGCCGTTACGGAGTCGGCCTGGCGGCCGTGTTGCTGCCGCTCTACGCGGTGCTGGCCGGCGCCGAGCCGGGCGTGATTCGGGCGGCCATCATGGGCGACCTGGTGCTCCTGGCCTGGATCATTGGGCGCGACGCCGACGCCCTGACTGCCCTGGGTCTGGCGGGCGCCGGCATGGCGTTGGTGCAGCCCCAGGCGCTCGGCGACGTCGGGTTCCAACTGTCATTCGCCGGAACGCTCGGGTTGATCGTGATCGCACCTCGCCTTGCGGGCGTGCTTACCGAGCGTGTCCGATTCCCCAGGTGGAGCGCCGAGCTGGTCGCCACCACCGTGGCCGCCAGTGTGATGGTGACCCCGATCATCGCCCACACGTTCGAGCGCTTTCAGCTCATGGCGGTGCCGGCCAATTTGCTGGCCCTCGCGGCGCCCGCCGCCATCATGGCCACCGGTGCGCCCGTCGCCATCTGGGCGTCCGCCGGCTGGCCGGCGGCCGATGTGGTTGGGTGGGTCGCCTGGCTGCCGCTCGAGTACCTGATTCAAGCGGGACGGCTCGCCGCGCAGTTGCCGGGCGCCTCGCTCGCGACCACCGGATTCGACTTCCCGCAGGCGTTGGCCTCGTATCTCTGCATTGGCGCGGCGCTGGTCCTGCTTGGGCGCCCGCCGCTGCGTCTCGTTCGCGCCCGCCTCTGGAGTCTGGGGAGTCTGGCTCTGCCCCGGCGTGCGGTTTACGGCGTTGCGCTCGCGGCGTTCGTCGCGACGCCAGTGATGGCGGTCGCGGGAATGCCTCGCCTGTTTGACGACGGCGCCACCTTGGCGACTGTCGACCTCTCGGGGCGTGCCCCCACGGTCTACGTCAGGAAAGGCGATGACCGGGTGGTCGTCGCGGGAAGCCGGTTGGACCGGTTGCTGCTTGACCGCGCGCTGCCGCGCTGGGACCTCCGGGTCGACAACCTGGTCGTCGCTTCGTCGGGCGGCGAGCTCTCGCACATGGCCCTCGACCTCGTGGCTGCCCGAGACGTAGCCGTGGTGCAGGCGCCGCCCACCCACGCGCTCGGGGCGCACTTCGTCGCGCCCAATCGCGCTGGCCGCGCGCCCGTCGTCGCGGACGCGAGCCGGACCACCGGCGCTCTGGAAACCGAGCTAATAGCTGCCGAAGGCGGCGCGTGGGTGCTGGTGAGGTCAAGCGACGCGACGTTCGCCGTCGCCCCGCCGACGGTGGCGCAACCGTTGATTCCACCGGGTTTGCATGCCGACGTACTGGTGATTGGACGATCGACCACGCTCGGAGCCATGCCCGCCTCCGCACTGCGCGATGCGGGCGTGGCGATGGTCATTGCGCCACATCCGCGACTCCCCGAAATCGTTGCGCGAGCCGTGGATGAGTCCGGCGAAATCGTCGTGCCCGAGTCCCAGTCCGACCCCGCCCGACTTGTCGGCAGCGCGCAGGTCCGCGCCGACCTGGGAACGATCGAGGTGCGGCGCTGAGGCTTGCCCGGCCCATCAGCAGGTAGGATCGCGAACGTCGATTCTTCTTTGAGGTCGCGACCCGTGAGCGAGCGCGTCACCGTTATCGGCGCCGGGGCGATGGGCGGAGCGGTGATTTCAGCCCTGGCCGCGAGCGGCACGGTTCCCGCCGCGTCGATCGTCGTCAGCGAGATCGACGACGCGCGCCGCGAGGCCGTGGCGGCGGCAAGCGGCGCCACCGCTGGCCAGGGACTGCCGCACGACGTAGCCGGCGCGCAGGCGCTGGTGCTGGCCGTGAAGCCGCAGTCGTTTGCCGCGGTCGCGAAGGTCCTCCAGCCCGCGCTAATCCCGTCGCAGCTGGTGATCTCGATCATGGCCGGCGTGCGCCTCGAAACCATGGAATCCGCGCTGGGCGCGTCCCGCGTCGTTCGCGCGATGCCTAATACGCCGGCCCAGATCGGCCGCGGCATGACGGTATGGATGGCGGGCGGCGGCGTCGACGATGCCGACCGCCGTCGGACCCGTCGGATCCTGGGATCGTTCGGCGCCGAGATCGAGGTGCACGCCGAAGACATGCTGGACGCCGCGACGGCGGTGCACGGCAGCGGCCCCGCCTACGTCTTTCTGGTCGCCGAGGCGTGGATCGACGCCGCCGTGGCCGTCGGGTTCGACCGGGAGATCGCCACCACGCTCGTGCGGGAGACCCTCATCGGTTCGGCCGAGCTTTGGAACGCCGGCGAAATGAGCGCGGAGGCCCTGCGGCACGCCGTCACCTCACCCGGCGGCACCACGGCCGCCGCGCTCGACGTATTCGAGGAGCGCGACCTGCGCGCGGCGTTCCTCGCCGCCGTGGACGCGGCCTACCGCCGATCGCAGGAGCTCGGCTAGGACGGATCTGATTGAGTCGGTGGGCCGCGCCCCCATCCGTTCGTCCCCGTGTCGAGTACGGGGCAGGCTCTGAGCTTGTCGAAGGTCGTGGTTCGACAGGCTCACCACGAACGGGGGAGGTCGTCCATCGACTCCGTGCTACGGTTTGCCCCGCGTGTGACCGACGCCACGAGGTGCCCCTTGGCCGTCAACTTGACGCCCGAACAGCTCGAAGAGCTGCGCCAGATCGATTCAGCCACGATCGCCAACGCGATCGAAGAGTTCAACGTCCGGGACAAGACCGAGGGGTATATCGGCAGCGACGTGCGTTGCCTGTTCCCGGAGATCGGCGAGGCCGTGGTCGGCTACGCGGTCACCGTGAAGGGCGATAGCACAACCCACGGGCGCCGGCGTAATCCCTCGCTGCAGATGGACCTGTGGGAGCTGGTCGAACAGTCTCCGAGCCCAACGGTCCTCGTGATCCAGGACGCGGGAAACAATCCGGCCAAGTCCTGCCATTTCGGCGACGTCATGGCCACGATTTTCCACGCGCTGGGCGGCGTGGCCGTGGTCACCGACGGGTGCGTGCGCGACCTCTCCGAGGTGCGCGAGATCGGTGTGCAGTACTTCGCCCGCGGCGTGACCGTGTCTCACGGAACGTCGGTGTCCCTGGAGCCCGGCGAGCCGGTGATCATCGACGGGACGCCCATCAAGACCGGCGATCTCGTGCACGCCGACGAAAATGGCGTGGTGGTCATTCCGGACGAAGTGGCGGGCGAGCTCGCGGAAGCGTCGCGGCAGGTGCTGGCCTACGAGGCCGGGCGCAAGGAGTTCGCGCAGCAGCCGGGCTTCACCGTGGCCAAGCTCCGGGAGTTGACCGGGCTCTAGCGGCGGTCTGAGAAGGCCGACGGGCGCTGGCCGAGTCCGTTCGCCCTGAGCTTGTCGAAGGGGGCCACGAACGGATTGGGTCGTATGCGGGGCATACCCGTTTGCTTGTTCAGGCCCTACGTGTAGGACGTCCGCAGGCCCCGGCGTTCCTGGTGGCGCTCGACCGCCAGCCGGATCAGCCGGTCCATCAGCTCGCGCGCGGGGACGCCGCTGGCTTCCCATAGCTTGGGATACATGCTGATCTCGGTGAATCCGGGAATGGTGTTGATCTCGCCGATCACCGGATCCAGCGTCTCGGCGTCGAGCAGAAAGTCCACCCGCGCAAAGCCGGCGCAATCGAGCGCGCGAAAGGCTCGCACGGCGTCCGCGCGAATGCGATCGGCAAGCCGCGGTGGCAGATCGGCCGGCACGATTGCCTGTGATCGATCGTCCTCGTACTTCGCGGCGTAGTCGTAGAACTCCGTCGCGGGAACGATCTCCCCGCAAACCGACGCCTCCGGCTCATCATTGCCGAGGATGCTGACCTCGATCTCCCGCGCGTTCGGGATGCCCTGCTCGACGATGATCCGGCGGTCGTATTCAGCGGCGGCGGCCATGGCGGCATCCAGCTCACGGGCGTGATGGACCTTGGACACCCCCACGCTGCTCCCCAGGTTGCAGGGCTTGGTGAAGAGCGGATAGGTCAGCCGTGCCTCGACTTCGGCGCGCACGGCCTCTGGGTCGGCCCGCCACGCGGACACGGTCACGACGTGCCAGAGGCCCACGGGAAGACCGTGATCACGCAGGATCGCCTTGGCCACGCCCTTATCCATCGCGACCGCCGAGCCCGTGACGCCCGAGCCCACGTACGGCAAGTCGGCCAGCTCCAGCAGCCCTTGCACCGTGCCGTCTTCACCGTAGGTGCCGTGAAGCACCGGGAACACCACGTCGAGCGCCCCTACCGATGCCCGTCCCGCGGCGGGGAGGTGCGCCGTCGGCAGAGTCACCGGCAGCGACGCGCTGGAGTCGGTGGCGGGAGCCGCGCTGAGCCGGCGCATCGGATCGGCGTCCAGCAGCCACTCGCCCTGCTTGCCAATGCCGATGGGCACCACGTCGTAGATGGCGGGGTCGAGGGAGTCCATCACGAACGCCGCGGAGCGCAGCGAAACCTCATGCTCGCCAGAGCGTCCGCCGAAGATCACGCCGATGCGCAGGCGTTCACCGGAAGACTCCATGTCCCTAGCCTAGCGACTCCGCGCGGCTTGCACGGGCGCAAGACGTGGCGTCACGATGTAGACGTCCTTTCCACCCGGTCGCGAACGCATGCCCAGTGGGCTCATCATCGGCATCACCGGCTTCACCGGCAGCGCATTGGCGCGCCGGCTGGCGGCCGCGGGTTGGGATGTCCGCGGCATTGACGAGCACGAAGACGCGGCGCCCGAGCTTGACGAGCTTGGCGTCGCGATTGAACTCGCCGACGTGGGCGACCCGGATGAGCTGGAAGACCTCGGCCGGGACGGGGACCACGTCTTCTACGTGATGCGCAGTGTGTCGGACACCGAGGACGACATGGAGCGGCGCACGATCCGCGGCGTGATGAACGTCGTCGAGGCGCTGCAGGGGACCGAGATCGCCTCGTTCACCTATGGCAGCACCATGGCCGTGTACGGCTCCGGATCGCGGGACACGTTGACGGAAGAGTCGCCGCCGGCGCCGAATACCGTGCTGGGGCGGCTCAATTCCGAAGCGGAGCAGTACCTCGAGGAGCAGTACGAAACCGAGGAGTTTCCGGCTCGCATCGTGCGGGCGGGAACGGTCTACGGCCCGGGGGGTGGCACGCTTGAGTCGCTGCGGGGCGGCGGATTGCGGCTCATCGGCGGCGGCAAGCATCCGACCAGCCGCATACACGTCGAGGACGCCGCCGCGATCTTCGAGGCCGTCGCGGTTCGCGGTCGCTCCGGCGAGGTCTATCTGGCGGTCGATGACCATCCGGCTCCGGCCAACGAATATCTGGGGTACTTGGCGGCGCAGGCCGGGGCGCGTCCGCCGCGGTCGTCGCCCAAATTCCTGGTGCAGGGACTGGTGAAGCTGCACGAAGGCTTCACCCGCGTGACGCGCACCAGGGCGTCGATCTCCTCCAGCCTGTTTGGGCTGGTGACCGGCTCCTACCCAACCTCCAACGCAAAGATTCGAAGGGAGCTCGGCGTTGAGCTCCGCTATCCGACCTACGTCGAGGGAGCCGCGACGCTGTTCGCCCCGGAAGAGGACGAGGGCTAGCCACCGGATGCGGTGCGGGGCATTCGGATGACCGGCGAGATTGTGTTCGTGCTGGTGGTCGTGGGCGTGGCGGTCGCTGCCCTGGCGAGCGGACGCGTGCCGTTCGAGGTGACGGCCATCTGCGTCCTGCTGGTCCTGTTCCTTGGCCGGGCCATCGATTTGGAGGCGGCCCTGCGCGGGTTTTCGAACAGCGCGGTCGTGACCATCGGCGCGGTCATGGTGATGAGCGCGGGTCTCGCCAATACCGGTGTCGCCCACCTGATGGGCCGTCTGATCGGTCGGCTCGCCGGGAACAGCGAAGCGCGGCTCATCGCCGTCACGGTGCTCGCCGCTGGATTGCTTTCCGGTTTCATGAACGCGATTGCCGCCGGCGGCGTGCTGCTGCCAGCCGCGGTGGCCGCCGCGCGCGAGCTCAAGATTCCAATTTCCCGCGTGTTGCTGCCGCTGTCATACGCCACCCTGCTCGGCAGCGCGCTCACCCTGGTGGGGACGCCGTCGAATCTGCTCGTGAACAGCGTGGTCGCCCAGGAAGGGATAGAGCCGTTCGGCCTCTTGGACTTCACGCCGTTCGGGGCGGCAATCCTGGTCATCGGGACTCTGGCGCTGGTGATCGGACGGCGCCGCTTGCTTCCGCGGCATGCCTCCGGGGCCGCCGGTGACGCGTTGCTGCCGCGGACCCGCGACGACCACGTGCCCTATCGGCTCGAGGAACGCCTGTACGAGGTCGCCGTGCCTCCCGTGAGCCCGCTTGTTGGTCTGACCCTGCGCGAGAGCGGCATCCGCACCGACTTCGGCATTTCGATCGTGGCAATCCAGCGCACGGGTCGCACGGACATTGCGCCCGCACCCGAGATGATGTTGCACGCGCGCGACGTGCTGGTCATGAGCGCCCGCAACCGTGACATCGCCCGCCTGCGCGAGCGATTCGCCCTGCCGGAGCCACGGCCCTCAAATCTGGGCGCCGCCGCCCTGCAAACGGAGAACGTGGAGTTCGCCGAGGCTTCACTGGCCCCGCGCAGCACGCTGGAGGGCGAGACGGTGCCCTCACTCAACTTTCGCGACCGCTATGGCCTGAGTGTCCTGGGCATCTGGCGTGACGGGGCGCCCCGCCGAACGCATCTGGGCGAAATGCCGCTGCGGGTCGGGGATGCCCTGCTGGTGCTGGGACCATTACCGCGAATCGCCCAACTGCGTGACGACCCTGACTTCGTGGTGGTGACCGAGCGGGTGGGCCTGATGCTGCGGCCGCGGCAAGCGCCGCTGGCCATCGCCATCGTGGCCGGATTCGTTGCGGCGCTCATGCTTCAACTGGCGCCGGTGGCGATCGTGGCGCTGGCGGCGGCGGCGGCAATGGTCGCCACCGGCTGCGTTCGCGGCCGCGAGACGTTGGCCGCCGTCGACTGGCGCGCCATCGTGGTCATTGGCGGCATGCTGACTCTGGCCGAGGCCATGCGTCAGAGCGGCGCGGCGGCGCTGGTCGGAGAGTCGCTGGCCGAGACGCTCGGCGACGGAGGACCATGGATCGTGCTGGCGAGCATGCTCCTGCTCACGGCCATGTTCACTCACGTCCTGGGCAACCACGTCACCGCGGTGCTCATGGCGCCCGTGGCGCTCAGCGCCGCCGCTCTCGTGGGAGCGGATCCACGCATGTTCGCCATGGGAGTGGCGCTGGCGGCCTCGACCGGATTCATCACCGCCTACGCGCACCCGGTCAATCTGCTCGTGATGGGACCC
>DAOUKN010000332.1:0-1670 GCA_034421255.1 Chloroflexota bacterium
CAGGCCGCAGCGAACCTCGTTGGCGAAGGACAGCGTGTGCAGCGCGCGGTCCCAGTCGCCGAACTCGTTGCTGACGTGAAACCGAGCCACGCGGGTGACCGCCGCTTGCACCACGGCCTCTGCAAGTTGCACCGGACCGACGCCCGAGTGCAGCGCGGCGGTGAGCGAGTCGGCGATGGCGTGAGGATCGTCGCCCAGGACGGTATCGACGAGCGCGGCACGTCCAGGCCACGGGGTCGGATCGCCCCGCGCGGCTACGTCCGGAATCTCGCGGAACGCCTCCTCGAGGATTTCCACCAGGTCGTGTGGCCGCCGCCAGGCGTTGGACTCCTCCATCCGCTGCGCGCCGGCGTATCCCCGCGCGAGAGATGCCAGCACGCCCTCGGCGAGGTCCCAGCCCGCGATGTCCAGCGCCTCGAGCGCCTTGTTGGTGAAATCGAGCACGTGTCCGCTGGACAGGTAGCGATGGTCGGTCGCGGCGGCAAAGAGCATGTCGGCCAGGGCCTCCGGCTCGAATCCCGCCCGGACGGCGGTGAGCAGGCAGCGCTCGGCGCCGGTGGCATCGCGAACCTCGACCGAGCGCCGGAACCAGCGCTTGAGCGCGGCGGGATCGGCCGGAGCGTCGGGCAGCGGTCCGGCGGGGAAGCGCGGCGCCGCTCCGGCGCAGTCGCTCGCCACGTTCGACAGCCCATGAAACAGCGCCCGAGCGTGCTGGTCGCGCGGCAGCCGGGGCAGCAGGTTCATCATGCAGGTGAGCACCGTGAGACCCTGCCCCCAACCGTCGGCGAGGTAGCGCACCCCAAACTCCAGCCCGATGCGGAACGGCTCGCGTGGGTTCGCGCCGGCCTCCAGCAGGCCAATGACGGCCTTGGCGATGACCAGCGACAGGTTCCGCTCCAGGCCGTCCCGCAGACGGCGGCGGTGATGCGCCAGCTCGTCGCGGTCGGTCCGCAGGTCAATCCAGACGTCGCCGTCGATCACCTCGGTCGGGAACGCCGGCGCGTCGTCGGCCCAAAGATCGAACGTGCCGCCCGTCGTTACGTCGAAGCGCGCGTGGTGCCAGTGGCAGGTGAGAATCCCGTCGTCCACGCTGCCGCGGTCGAGCGGGAATCCCATGTGGGGACAGCGATTGTCGAGCGCGTGCACCGCGTCGCCGTCGCGGACGAGCACCAGGGTCCGCCCGTCAACACGCAGGCCGTGGCAGCGGCCGGGGGCGAGGTCGCTCAGCTTGCCGGCTTTGACCTTGCCGTCACGCCCCATGAGTCCGACCTCCAGCCGCCCGTGTCTCAATGCTGCCACCGCGGCGCGCCGACGCCAAGCACCGGCGCGCGTCTCGGTTCCGCGGAGAGCGGGCTAGCAACCGCGGCCCAGCCGACCGCGCACGCCAGCGCGCGGCCCTCGATGGCCCTCTCTGATACGCTGCCAGGTGGTCAGGGCGGGGGAATCGAATCGATTGCCGGGACCACCTAGTCAGCATCGACGCATAGCCACCGCTGCCTGTCGTAGGCGCTGGCTCGCCATCTTGGGCGTGCTGGCCCTCACTACCCTGCTTAGCGCGTGTGGCGACAGTCCTGCCCCCGCGCCGACGCCTGCGGCCATTGCCACGCCACTACCTGCCGACTCGCCCACGCCCGCCGCGACGCCAACAGCGATACCAACGCCCACGCCGC
>DAOUKN010000333.1:0-2682 GCA_034421255.1 Chloroflexota bacterium
TGGCGGCGAAGGGCCCTTCCCAGCCGATGCCGGCGTTGTTGACCAGGATCTCGACTGGCTCGGGTCCGCTCAGCGCCGCCGCGGCCAGCCGCTCGATGTCGGGTGGGTTCGCCAGGTCCGCGGTCACGGACGTGCCGCCGGTGGCGTCGCGCACGGCGGCCAGCGCCTCGGAGTCGCGTCCGGTGCCGATCACATGCGCGCCCGCCCGCGCCAGGGCGATAGCCGTCGCGCGACCGATGCCGCTCGTCGCCCCGGTCACCAGGGCCGTCGATCCGCGAATGTCCATAGGCGTCAGGTGGGGCGTCTCACGTACGTTGCCGCCGGTCGGAGCGTATCGCGCTGCCGCCCATCCGTTCGCGGTGAGCCCACCTTGCCGTTCGTGGTGAGCGTGTCGAACCAGGTGCGAGGGCGGGAATGACGGACTCGAGTTGCGCAACATGATGTAAGGATCTCGCCAGGAACCGTTTGCCTCTGCCAGCCATGCGCGGCACGATCGAGCACCCGCCTCCCCTGCACGTGGGCCTGCCATGACCACCAGCGCCGCGCCGCCGGCCGAGCTGTTCGAGCGCTACCGCGACGACGTCGACGCTGCCCTGCGCGCGGTGTTCGACGGCTTGGACACGCCGCTGGCCACCATGGCGCGCTATCAGCTCGGCTGGGTGGACGCGGACGGCAACCCGGTGCAGGCCAATCGCGGCAAGGCGCTGCGCCCCACCCTCTGCCTGCTGACCTGCGAGGCCCTGGGCGGCGATGTCGAGGCGGCGCTGCCGGCGGCGGCGGGCGTGGAGCTGCTGCACAACTTCTCGCTGGTGCACGACGACGTGATGGACAACGATCGGCTGCGGCGCCACCGACCCACCGTGTGGGCGGTGTGGGGGCAGGCCAAGGCCATCGACGCGGGCGACTTCATGCACGTGCTGGCCACGCTCAGCGTCCTGCAGGCGGGGTCCTCAGACGACGCACGCGCCGCGCGCGACGCCGTGGAAGTGCTCACCGTCGGCTGCCGGCGCATGACCGAAGGGCAATATCTGGACATGGCCTACGAGGACGAGGACGCGGTGACGGTCGACGACTATCTCCGCATGATCGACCTCAAGACCGCGGCGCTGATCGGCACGGCCATGGAGCTGGGCGCCGTCTTTGCCGGCAACGATCCGGCGGTGCGCGCGGCGGTGCGCGACGCCGGCAGGGCGCTGGGCGCCGCCTTTCAGATTCGCGACGATTTCCTGGGCATCTGGGGTGACCCCGACGCCACCGGCAAATCCGTCGAGAGCGACATTCAGAAGCGCAAGAAGACCCTGCCCATCGTGCACGCGATGACCGAGGGCGCCCCGGCCGATCGCGACCGCCTGCGCGCCGCGCTCGCCGACCTGGAGGTCCCGCCGGACACCGCGGAGATCGTGGCGCTGCTCGAGCGGTCCGGCTCGCGCGTCTACGCCGAGTCACTGGCCGAGCAGTATCACGCCGTGACCCGCGATCTCCTCTCGGACGTACCGCTCAACGTCTGGGGCGGCGAAGCCCTGGGCGCCCTGGCGGCATTCACCGCGCGGCGAACGGTCTAGCGCGTCTCCGCCAGCGCGACGAGCGTGGCCTTGTTCTGCGAGGCCTGCTCGTAGAGGTCCATCAGCGCCGCCGCCAGCGCGTGCGGCTCGTGGTGATGTGGCGCCGCCGGGTCCACCACGTCGGCCAGCACCGCCTGCACCCCCGCGTCCAGCAGCTCGACCTGCGTGGCCGGATCGCAGGTGACCAGCCGGGTGCCGCTGCCCTCGGGCAGCTCGACCTGCGTGTTGCTGTTGCCCAGCATGTATTGGAAGAGGTCCGGCCCGACGTGCCGCGTGCAGCAGTAGACGTGCTCGGCGGGTCCGAAGTCGTCGGTTTCGCCGAGCTCGGTGGCCACGTTGCACACATAGACCTTGACGGCGCGTGAGGCCCGGATCGCCGTGGTCAGCCGACCAACCAGCAGGTTGGGAATCACGCTGGTGAAGACGCTTCCCGGACCCAGCACCACCATGTCCGCCGCCAGGATTTCCTGAATGGCCGCCGAGTTGGCCGCCACGTGCCGCGGCTCGATGAAGACGCGCGAGATGGGCTGGCCCGACGACCGGAGCTTGGACTCGCCGCGCACGATTCGCCCGTCGGCCAGCTCGCCCACCAGCCGGATGTCGGAGTGCGTGGAGGGCAGGATGCGCCCGCGCACCCGCAGCACGTCGCTGAGCGCGCGCACGCCCTGCTCGAAGTTGCCGTCCTTGAGCTCGGTGGTCGCGGCGATCAGCAGATTGCCCAGGCTGTGCCCCTGGAGTCCGCCGCCGCGGCTGAAGCGATAGTTCATCACCTCGTTCATCAGCGACTCTGAATCGGCCAGCGCGGCCAGGCACTGGCGCACATCGCCCGGCGGCGCAAGGCCAAACTCCTCCCGCAGCCGCCCCGAGCTTCCGCCGTCGTCCGCCACCGTCACCACGGCGGTGATGTTGTTGGTGTGCTCCTTGAGCCCCCGCAGCAGGATGCCCAGCCCCGTGCCGCCGCCGATGGCCACGATTCGCGGACCGCGTTGCAGCCGGCGGCTCTGATAGAGCGTCTCGGCGATGTTGTCGTCGGGGCTGACGACCACCGATAGCACCGTGCGTCCGAGCAGGAACCCGCCGGCGACGACTCCCGCCAGCCCCAGGCCGCCGACCACCAGCG
>DAOUKN010000334.1:0-5034 GCA_034421255.1 Chloroflexota bacterium
ACCTGGACCGCTGCCAGCCTTCGGACGCGATCAGCGGCAGCGCCGTCAGGGGACGCTGGCGGACGGTTGCGTATACCGCGGGCGATCTCGCCGGCACGCTGCTGATTGCCGGCCCGGAAACCGACGCGCCGCCGATCAGCTATCCCCTCAATGCGCGGGGCTGGCACGCCATCTCCATCGGCTCGTACACGTTTCCGGACGCCACCATCCGGCTGGCGGTGCGGCTGAGCGGCGACTCGGCCTTCTCCATTCTCCAGGTGCCGGAGCTGGAGCCCGGCTGGACCACGCACTCGGCCGACAACGAGGAGTTCACCGAGTTGTTCTGGACGGTCGCGGACCTGACGGACCAGCAGCTCGAAATCCGCCAGATCAACTGGCGCGTGACGCCAGGGGATGCGCCGGGATCGGTGCAGGGATCGGACGCGACGATTGCTTATGTCAAGTTGGTGCCGCTCGGCGACGACGAAGTGCGGGCGCTCCAACTCGATCGCGACGACTCGAGCCGCCGGCGCCTCTTCGCCCACAACGACGCCCACGGGCCGCACTGGTCCTACCGCCTGACGGAAGCCGACGAGATTCGCCGCGAGATCGAGCCCTACCGCGACTCGGATTTCGGCCGCATCTACTGGGAGTTCGCGGCGGGCGACCGCACCAACTACCTGAGCGCCATCGGCAAGCCGGCGACGTGCGACACCGCGCAGGACTTTGGACGGCAGGGCGACCGCTTCGTCGCCGAGAGCTGGCGCATCTTCCGCGAGAAGGGCATCGATCCGCTGCGCATCGCCGTGGAGCACGCGCACGACGTGGGCCTGGAGCTGCACGCCAGCTATCGCGTCGCGGGGTTCCACGAGCCGCCGCCGCTGCCGGATCTGCACGACGCCTCATACATCGCCGACCATCCCGAGCAACGCGGCATGGACCGGCAGGGCCGCCCGACGCCGCGCATCTCCTACAGCCATCCCGCGGCCCGCGAGTACGTGCTCAGCCATCCCGCGGCCCGCGAGTACGTGCTCAGCCTGTTTCGCGAGATGGCGGCCTATGGCGTCGACGGCGTGTGCATGTTCTACAACCGGCGCATGCCGGTGCTCGAGTACGAGACGCCGCTGGTGGACGGCTTCCTGGAACGCTTCGGACAGGACCCGCGCCAACTCGACCCGCGCGATCCCCGCTGGCTGGCCTATCGCGCGGAGACGCTCACGCAGTTCATGCGCGAGCTGCGGGCGACGCTGGACGAGGAGGCGGCGCGGCTGGGTCGCACGACCCGCATCGCCGTGTCGGCGATCGTGACCGGATTCGAGGACGAGAACCTGTTCTACGGCATCGACGCGCCGACCTGGGTGCGCGAAGGGCTGGTGGACACGCTGATTCCCTACTCGTCGCACCCGGCGTGGGGCAGCGTGCAGCAGTCGTGGACCGACCCGGCCGACATCGAGCCGTGGGTGCGCCTGACGCAAGGCACTGGCACGCGTCTGGCGCCGAACGTGATGCCGCGAGGGCTGGCCTCGGCCGACTACCGGCGGCGGGCGGGCGGGCTGTACGACGCCGGCGTGGACAACCTCTACTTCTGGGACACGAGCCCCTACAAGCCGGGATCCTGGGAGGGCCTGCGCCGCCTGGGGCACATCGACGAGATTGGCGCCTGGCGCGCCGCCGGCGAGCCGGAGCTGGCGCCCACTACCATCCGCATCCGCGATCTGGACGGCTGGAGCTTCGAGACCTACGGGACGGGGGAGTAGGCGGCGCGGGTGAGCCCCTACAGCATCTCGGTCCAGGGGTCGAGCGCGGGGTACATGTAGACGCAGTGCAGCGTCTCGCCTTCGCCGGTGCGGAAGCCGTGCGGCGTCCATGCCGGCGCCAGGAGAAAGTCACCGGCCGCCACCTGGTGCGTCTCGTCGCGAATCAACAGCGTGCCCGTGCCTGCGACGACGTAGAAACCTTCCTCGATGCGGTGGCGGTGCACCGGCAGCTCGCTATTGGGGCGCAGGAGGAAGGCGCCGGCGGTGAGCGCGCCGGACTCGGCTTCGGCGTTGAGCGCCTCGCAGGCCTCGAGTCCGGGCATATCCGTCGCTGCGAGCGGCTTGGACTCCGAGCGAATGATCGTCATTGGTGTCTCCATGGGCTGCTGCCCGGCTACCATAACCGGCCTGCTGGAGACCCTTTGCTAGACTCCCCGCGGCTGCCGCGGAACGCTGGCCGCACGGCGCAACGGCGCCAACGCGTGAGACGCCCCTGCTGAACACTCGCTCGCTTTCCCTTCGAGAACAGTTGCTCTACCTCGGCAGCAACGTGCCGAGCGTCCGACCGGACGCACCGGGCGTCCCATGGCGCGTCTCGCCGGAGCCGTTCCCGCTGCGCCGGGAAACCGTTGATCGCCTGCGCCTGCTGGGCCGCGACCTTCTGGCGTTCTATCAGGCGGTGAATCGCCTGTATCTGAGCGCCACGCGGGGTCGGCAGCCACCCTGGGTGCTGCGCTTGCTCAACCAGGGAAAGCCGGAGCGCGTCCGCGAGCTCGGCCAGCTGCGGCGGATGCGGTCGCAGTTGCCCCGCATCATCCGACCCGACCTGATGGCGGGCGACGACGGCACGCTGCGGGCGACGGAGCTGGACTCGGTGCCAGGAGGATTCGGCACGCTGGCCGCTCTGACTCGGCGCTACGCCGACCTGGGCTTCGATCCGGTCGGCGGCCCCGAGGGCATTCCGCAAGCGCTGGAGGCCATGTTTCGCGAGGTGGCGGAGGGCGACGACCCGACGGTGGCCATTGTGGTGGCCGACGAGTCCGAGGACTACCGCAGCGAGATGATCTCGATTGCCGCCGACCTGCGGGCGCTGGGACTCGACGTGCACGCCGTGCATCCGCGCGACCTCTCGCTGAATGGCGACGCGCTGTGCTTCGGCGACGACGCGCGGCGGGTGGACGTGGTGTATCGGTTCCTGGAGCTGCACGACCTGCCCAACATCCCCAAGATCGACCTGCTGATTTACGCGATGAAGCAGCGGCTCGCCGTGGTCACGCCGCCGTTCAAGGCCTATCTGGAAGAAAAGCTGCTGCTGGCGCTCTTCCGGCATGCGGCCTTGCAGGACTTCTGGCGGGGTGAGTTGGGCCGGGACGTCATGGACCGCCTGGGCGTGGCCCTGGCGCCGACCTGGGTGCTCGATCCGGCGCCCCTGCCGCCGTTCGCCGCAATCGATCCGGCGCTGGAGACCGCCGGGCGGCAGGTGCGGACCTGGGACGAGTTGGCCGGGCTGACCCAGCGGCAACGACGGCTGGTGATCAAACCGTCGGGTTTCTCCGAGCTGGCCTGGGGCGCGCGAGGAGTCACGGTGGGACACGACGTGTCCGCCGATGACTGGGGACAGTCCGTGCAGCAGGCGCTGGAGAGCTTTCCGACGAGTCCCTATGTCCTTCAGCCCTACCTCGAGAGCCGCCGGGTGCAGGTGCCGTATTTCGATCTCGAGGCGGATGAGGTGCGCGCGATGAACGGGCGCACGCGCATTTCGCCCTTCTATATCGTGGCGAACGACGATGTGACATTGGCGGGCGTGCTGGTCACTGTCGTGCCGGCGGCGAACAAGGTGATCCACGGCACGCCGGAGTCGGTGCTGGCGCCGGCGGTGGAGTCGGACGAGGCGGTCATTTAGCCACCTCGGTCATGCCCGCCCCGAGTCGGCTGCACGGTCAGGTTGTCGGTGCTTCATCCCCGGCGCCTGGGTCGAGCGCTCTAGATTTCTCGCTGCGCTCGAAATGACATCTCGGGGGCCGCGGAGTGATGCTTGGGGCGTGAACCGGGCGCCCACGAGGAGCGCCCCTACGCGGACTCCCCGGCACCGCCACGGTGGCGGGCGATGGCGTGGTCGACGAGGCGGCTCGCGGCTTCGGGGCCGTCGTTGAGCAGGACGCGGTAGAGCCCTGCCGCGCGGAGCTCGCGCCAGAGCCGTTCGCGCGATCCGAAGCCGGAGACCGCGCCGCGCACGCGCTCGCGCCAGCGCACGTAGTGGTCGAGGTGCACCTCGATTTCCGGACCGAGCGTGTCGTCGAGGTGCTCGCGCAGGGCCGCGGTGAACGCGGGACTGCGACCGCCGGTGCTGACGGCCACGGCCACCGGGCCTCGGCGCACGTAGCCGACGGCGAAGACGTCGCAGGCGTCGGGATCGTCCACGACATTGACGATGGCGCCACGGCTACGCGCATCGGCGACGATCGCCCGATCGCGGGCTCGGTCGCCGGTGGCGATGATCACGAGCGCATGGCCCTCGATGTGTGACGGGTCGTACGGCGTGCGTCGAAGCTCCGCATGTCCTTCGTCAGCGAGCGCTCGGAGGCCTTGGTCGACGGCTGATTCCGGATCGGCCAAGACCGAGGGCCGGATGCCGAAGTCGATGAGGTAGGCGGCCTTGTCGGCCGCCGCCGCGCCGCCGCCGACGATGAGCGCCGTGCGTCCGCGCATGTTGAGGACGACGGGCAGGTAGGCGCGTTCGCTCACCCCCGGCACCCGGCACGGAGACCTGGGCCTAGCTCGGTCAGGAGGAGGGTTTGCGGATGAATCCTGGATGCTTCGAGGTTGGATGTTGGGTAGATTCCCGCCTTCGCGGGAATGACGGAGGGTCTGGCATTACTCTGCTCGCGAGGGAATGACGGACGGCGACGCACAGGTCTCGCGCGGACCGCGAGCGCCTCGGACGGCACACCCAGCACGCCCTGGTTCTTCGGTTTCGGCAGCCTTGCTACGGTCACCCGATGCCATCCAGCGAGCGCGTCGCGCCCGAGCCCGCCAGTCTACGTACTCGGGGCTTCGCGACGTTTGCGGTTGTCGCGGCGCTGGGTGTGGCGGGGTGGCTGCCGACGTCGTACTTCATGTCGCTGCTGGTCCGCGAGCAGCTTGGGGGTGGCATCGCGGGCGCCGCGCTAGTGATTGGCACGATGCACCTGGCGCGCTCGATCGGCGCGACGGCCACGGGCCGCTGGGTCACGCGGCTCGAAAGTCGCGGGGTGCACGCGCTGGGGCTTGCGGGCATGACGGCCCTGATGGTGGTGCT
>DAOUKN010000335.1:0-4853 GCA_034421255.1 Chloroflexota bacterium
GGTGGATCAAGCTCAATACGAACGAGAGCCCCGAGGCCTCGCCGGCGGCGGTGGCCGCCTTGCGCGAGGCCGCCGGCGCGTCGATCCGGCTCTACCCCGATCCGATCAGCCGCGAGCTGCGGGATGCCGCCGCGCGCCGCCATGACGTGCAGCCCGAGCAGGTGGTCTTCGGCAACGGCTCGGACGATCTGCTCAACCTGCTGATCCGCGTGGCGTGCGATCCGGGCGACCGGGTCGTGGCGGCGACGCCTAGCTATTCGCTCTATCCGGTGCTGGCCGCGATTGGCGGCTGCGACATTCGCGAGGTGCCGCTGGGCGACGACTTCGCGCTGCCGGTGCGCCAGCTGGCCGCCGCGCGCGGCAAGATCACCTTCGTCGCCAGCCCCAACAACCCCGCCGGCACGCACTACGAGGCCGACGACCTGCGCTGGCTGGCGTCGCGAGTGAATCTGCTCGTGATCGACGAGGCGTACGTCGAGTTCGCCGACCGGGACAACGTGGACCTGCTGCGGGAGTGCGACAACGTGTGCGTGACGCGTTCGTTTTCCAAGAGCTTCGGCCTGGCGGGTCTGCGGCTTGGCTATGCGGTGGCCAGCCCGGAGCTTGCCGACGCGCTGCTGCGGGTGAAGGACTCCTACAACGTCAGCCGCCTGGCGCAGGCCGCCGGACTGGCGGCCCTGGGCAATCTGGACTGGGCGGAGCGTCACTGGGCGGCGATTCGTCGTCGCCGCGACGCGCTCGCCGCGACTCTGAAGGAGAAATTCGGGCTAAACGTCCACCCGTCCCAGGCAAACTTCGTATTTGTCGAGCTTGACGGGTACGATGCCGCGGATGTTCAGCGCCAGCTTGAAGATCGCCGCATTGTGGTCCGGCGTTTTGCCGGCGATCCGCGCATCGCGAATGCGCTCCGGATCTCGATTGGCTCGGCGGAAGACATGCAGTCGTTCATGGCCGCGTTCGGCGACGTACTTGGGTACGAGGCCGGCGCGGCGCAATCTTGTGACACCGATCCAGGGTGACATGGCCCACCGCCGGTGGGCGTCGAGGGGGGTTTAGGTCTTGGAAGGTCTAGTGTGGGTCGTCCCGGCGGCCATCGTGGTTTCCGTCGCCGTGGTCGGGTACCTCGTTCGTGACGTGCTGACGCGGCCGATCGACCGTAGCGGCCGCAGCGCCGAATTGATCCCAGCGGTCCAGGGGTTGGACGACGCGGAGCGGCACAGGCTGTTCGCGTCCATGCAGCTCAACGGCGACCGCATCTATGAAGGCGCAACGGCCTTCCTGCGGCGGCAGTACCGCACCATCGCGTTTCTCGCGCTGTTCGCGGCGGCGGGATTGTCGGTGCTGTTGTTCTTCTTCGGCGCCAACGAGGCGAAGGGCATCGAGGCGGGCGACATCGCCTGGCGCACCGGGGTTTCGTTCCTGGTGGGCGCCGCCGCCTCCGCGCTCTCCGGCATCATCGGCATGATCGTGGCGGTCAAGTCCAACGTGCGCACCGCCAGCGCGGCCACCAAGTCGCTCGGCGACGCCCTGACGGTGGCCCTGCGAGGCGGGGCCGTTTCCGGAATTCTCATCGTCGGCCTGAGCCTGCTGGGCGTGTTCGTGCTGTTCGCCCTGTTCGACGGATTCGGCAGTCCCACACGCGCGCCTGAGTTGATCGTCGGATTCGGATTCGGCGCCAGCTTCGTGGCGTTGTTCGCGCAGCTGGGCGGCGGCATCTACACCAAGGCCGCCGACGTGGGCGCGGACCTCGTGGGCAAGGTCGAGGCCGGCCTGCCCGAGGACGACCCGCGCAACCCCGCGGTGGTGGCCGACCTGGTCGGCGACAACGTGGGCGACTGCGCCGGTCGCGGCGCGGACCTGTTCGAGTCGACCGCCGCCGAGAGCATCGGCGCCATGATCCTGGGTGTGGCCGTGTTCAAGGCCATCGAGGCCGCGGCTCCGGGGACGGCAGGCGTCGAGTGGATCCTGTTCCCGCTGGTGGTGCGCTCGTTCGGCACCATCGCCTCGGTCATCGGGCTGCTCGTGATCCGGCCCGAGAAAGTGCGCGACGCGCAGAAAGCGCTCGACATCGGCTATTGGACCACCGCAGTGTTCTCGGTCGTTGGAATGGCGATTGCGGTGTTCGTGATGCTGGAATCCGCCTGGTTCTTCCTGTCCGGAGTGATCGGCATTCTCACCAGCGTCGCGTTCGTGTACATCACGCAGTACTACACCGCGGGCACGTGGCGACCGGTGCGCGAGATCGCCGAGGCGTCTCGCACCGGCCCCGCCACCAACATCATCTCGGGCATGGCACTCGGCCTGGAGAATACGGCCGCGCCGATCATCGTCATCTCGATTGCCCTGTGGACCTCGTTCCACACCGGCGTCGAGGGCTTCGCGGCGCTTGGAATCCCGATCGGCATGTTCGAGGCCGGCGTCTTCGGCACCGCCGTCGCCACCATGGGCATGCTCATGAGCGCGGCCTACATCCTGGCCATGGACACCTTCGGTCCAATCTCGGACAACGCGGGCGGCATCACCGAGATGGCCGACGCGCCCGAGGACGTTCGCGATATCACGGACGGGCTCGACGCGGTCGGCAACACGACCAAGGCGCTGACGAAGGGCTACGCCATCGCCTCGGCGGCGCTGGCCGCGTTCCTGCTGTTCAGCGCTTACCTGGAAACGGCCGACCTCCACAGCGTCGACCTGGCGAAAGTCGAAGTCTTCATCGGCGCCATGCTGGGCGCCATGCTGGTGTTCCTGTTCAGCTCGCTGGCCATCCGCGCCGTCGGTCGCGCCGCGAGCACGATGATCCAGGAGGTCCGGCGACAGTGGCGCGAGAATCCGGGCATCCTCGAAGGCACCGTCGAGCCCAGCTACAGCCAGGCGGTTGACATCAGCACGCGCTCGGCGCTGCGGGAGATGATCCTGCCGGGCCTGCTCGCCGTTCTGATGCCGGTCGTCGTGGGCCTGGTGCTGCGCGCCGAGGCCGAAGCCGCCTTCCTGATGGTGGGCACCATCGCCGGCGTGCTGCTGGCCACGGTGATGAACAACGGCGGCGGCGCCTGGGACAACGCGAAGAAGTTCATCGAGGCCGGAAATCTCAAGGACGAGGACGGCAACCCGATTGGCAAGGGCACCGACGAGCACGCCGCGTCCGTGGTCGGCGACACCGTTGGCGACCCGTTCAAGGACACGGCGGGTCCTTCGCTGCACGTGCTGGTGAAGCTGCTCAGCACGATCACCCTGGTGCTCGCGCCGGTCTTTGTCGTGACCGCCTAAACCGGGACGGTGCTCGTCGAGGCGGCTCTGCTGGGCGCCGTGCAGGCGCTCACGGAGTTTCTGCCCGTGAGCAGCTCGGCGCACCTGCTGCTGGCGCCCGAGTTCGCCGGGTGGACCGACCCGTTTCTGTCGGGCCTGATGCTCAGCGTGGCGTTGCACCTGGGCACGGCGCTGGCGCTGGCCGTGGCGCTGTGGCGGGACTGGTGGCGGCTGGCGCTCGGTGTCGCCGGTCGCGGCGACGATCCGGCCGTGTCGCGGAGCGTCGCGGCGGCCATTCTGGGATCGACAGTCCTCGTGGGCGCCGTGGCGTTCCCGCTGCGTGACGCGCTGATTGACACGCGGACTCTGATGGTCGCCTCGATCACGCTGATTGTCTTCGGCGTGGCGCTCGCCGCGGCCGATCGCTGGGCGCCCACCCGCACCGCCTACGACAGCACGCGGTTTCCGGTTTGGCTTCTGGTCGGTCTGAGTCAGCTTGTGGCGCTGATCCCGGGCGTGTCGCGTTCCGGAATCACCATGACCGTGGCGCGCCTCCTTGGCGTCGAGCGGCACGCCGGCGCGCGCTTCTCACTGCTGCTGCTGACGCCCATCGTGCTGGCCATTGGCATTGTGGAACTGGCCTCCGTCACCGGCACGGAGACCTTCGAGTCGGTGGCGGGCGCGCTGGTCGTCGGCGCGTTGACGGCGGGATTGGTCGGAGTCGTCGTCATTCGTGTCTTGCTCTGGTTCGTGGCCGCCCACAGCCTGCTCGTCTTCGGCGCCTACCGGGTGGCGCTTGGCGCCGCGGCACTCGTGGTTCTTTCCATTCAGCCCTGATAGCGCCCGTATAATCACGTTTAGCCACCTGAGGCACTGCTGAATGCGCCTGGGCCTGCTCAATGCCACCGGCTACACCGGCGGCGAGATGATCCGCTACCTGGCCGGCCACCCTGAGCTCGAGCTGACCAGCCTTACGGCACGCAGTCAGGCCGGCTGCACCGTCGGCGAGGTGCTGCCATGGGTTCGGGCCACGGCGCGGCCGGACTATGCCGACCTGCGGCTCACACCGGAATTGGATGGCTCGGTTGACGCCGTGGTGTCGTGCCTGCCGCACAATGCGTCCGCGGAACAGCTGGCGCCGCTGCTCGACGACGGCGTGCCGGTGGTGGACGTCAGCGCTGACTTCCGGCTGTTCGACCTGGACGTCTATCAGTGGTGGTATGGCGAGCACCCGGCGTCCGAGTGGATCGCCGATGCGGTGTACGGCCTCACGGAGTACCGGCGGGACGAGCTGCGGCGCACCAAGCTGGTGGCCAACCCCGGCTGCCACGCCATCGCCGCAGAGCTTGCCATCGGTCCCGCTCTGGCGGCGGGGCTCGTCGAGCCGTCGGTGATCGTGGACTCGAAAACGGGCATTTCGGGCGCCGGCCGGAGCGCCGAGCCCGCGTTCACCTACTCCGAAATCAACGAGAGCGCCGCACCGTACAACGTCGCCGCCCACCGGCACGGCCCGGAGATTTCGCAGGAGTTGACCATGCTCGCGGGGACCGAGGTGCAGGTCACGTTCGTCCCGCACCTGGTGCCCATGACGCGCGGGATCCTCTCGA
>DAOUKN010000336.1:0-2140 GCA_034421255.1 Chloroflexota bacterium
GGGCATTACCGCCAACGGCGATCGAGCCCACGCGTTGCAGTTGAATGTCACGCGCGAACGGCAGACGGCGGGAGCGTTCGAGGCCGCAGCCAGGCAAGTGGGCGGCGTGGACATCGTGGTCTCCAACGCCGGGATCGCAGCCGCCGCACCGCTTGACGACCTGGATCTCGACACCTGGCAACGCAGCCTCGACGTCAACGCCACCGGACATTTCCTCGTCTGCCGCGCCGCGCTGCGCCAGATGCGAGCCCAGGGACTTGGCGGCAGCATCGTGCTCATCTGCACCAAGAACGCGCTCGATCCGGGCGCCGGATTTGGCGCTTACAGCGCCGCCAAGGCGGCCCAGCTTCAGCTTGGCCGCGTGCTGGCCGTGGAAGGCGGGGCCGACGGCATCCGCGTCAACATGGTCAATCCCGACGCCGTGTTCGAAGGCTCCGGTCTATGGGACGCCGACCTGCGGGCCGGGCGCGCAGCCGCGCATGGCGTGGCGGTCGAGGACCTGGAGTCGTTCTACGCGCAGCGCAACCTGCTGGGGCGGCGCGTAACGGGTCCGGACGTCGCCGCGGCCGTGTCGTTTCTCGCGTCGGATCGATCGGCCAAGACGACGGGGGCCGTCATTCCGGTCGACGGCGGGCTGCGGGGCGCGTTTCCGCGGTAGAGAATCCCTCACTGGGCTAGCGAGTCGAGTCGCGTCTCCTTCGATGAGACGCTTGCCTGACTCTCAACGGGCGGGTCTGAGACCCGCCCCTACACTAGGTTTCCAGCAACTCCGGGTCTGACCGGACTGGATTCCGGCCTCCGCCGGAATGACGGAGAGGTTACGCCAGAGTTCCGCGCTGGAGGGGGCCAGATCCTGCGCCTGGCTTGAACAGGGTTTGAAGGTGGATTGGCCGACAATCGTCGTCGGCCGAATGCTATTTGCCGCAGGCCCCCGCGGTGACTCCGGACCCGTCGGTGTTGAACGAGCTGCCGCAGCCGCAAGTCGTCTGCGCGTTCGGGTTTCGCACCGAGAACCCACGACCCATCATGCTGTCGATGAAGTCGATCTCCGCCCCAGCGATTAGGTGCGCCGTATGCCCGTCGATGTAGACCTCGACGCCGTTCGACTGGGCCATGATGTCGGTCGGCTCGGGCTCGTGGGCCAGCGCCATGGCGTATTCGTAGCCCGCGCAACCGCCGCCGGTCACCGCGACCTTGAGCGCGCCGTGGGAGTGTCCCCGCTCCGTAAGGATTTCGCCGAACGCGCGCGCCGCGCGATCGGTCACCGCCACTGGCGAGGGCGGCGGCGGAGCAGCCATCGGCAGCCCCATCCGTTCATCAGCCGGGCTGTCCATCGGCAGCGAGATGCGGCCGTCGGTCTGCACTGCGCTCATCGTGCGTCGTTCCTCAATTGCGGGGCGTTTGCAGCCTCACCCCGAAGCTAGCACGAGCCACGCATTGCGGCGAGCCGGGCAAGCGCGTCTCCGCGCGTTTGGACTCAAGGCAACACGCGCATATATCCCGCATCGGCGCATGTCTTCTAGGATCAACGGTTACGCACAGACTCCCAAGCGGCGTTCCGTTTGCCGCGTGAAGAACGTCCCTCAATGACCCATGACGAGGCCCTGCGCTGGATCTACGGCTTCGCCGACCTGGAGCGCGGGGTGGGCCACGCGGGTCGGGAGGCCTACGCGGCTGGACCGGCGCGCACCCGGCGCCTGCTGAGCGCCGTCGGCGATCCGCACCACAAGCTGACCTGCGTCCACGTCGGCGGCAGCAAGGGCAAGGGCAGCGTCTGCGCCCTGGTCGCGAGCGCGGCCGAGGCCGCCGGCCTGCGCACCGGCGCCTACACCCAGCCGCATCTGCATTCGTTTCGCGAACGATTCGCCATCGATGGTCGCCCCATCGAACCGCAGGCCTTCGCCGACCTCTGCCGGCGACTGGCCCCTCGCGTGGAGACGACGACCGGCGCCCACTCCGAGGACGGTCCCTACTCAACCTTCGAGCTGGCCACCGTGCTCGCGCTGCTGTGGTTCGCCGAGCAGCAGGTAGATCTCGCGGTGATCGAGGTCGGGCTCGGGGGACGGCTGGACGCGACGCGCGTGATCGACCCGGCCGTGGTCGGCCTGACGACCATCGTGTTGGAGCACACGCGCGTGCT
>DAOUKN010000337.1:0-10386 GCA_034421255.1 Chloroflexota bacterium
GAAAGCCGCGGCACGTTTCGGTTCGGGAAAATTGGAAGCTCGGTCGCGCAGCGCAGCCGCCGTTAGCATGCTCGTCTTCAAGTGGTGCAAGAATGACGTCAGCAACGCGGCAACGTTTGAGAATTGGAGGGCTTTGCGCAGCTTGGTCAGCAGCTCACTGTGCGGAACAGGTTTGATCGGCACGCCCAACTCGATGAGCCGCCCGCTTAGGCTGGTCAGTAGCGTTCCGTCCCAGTTCTGCCAGCTATAGGTCTCCAGGAGCTCCGTCCCCTGCTGCTTGTGCAGTTGACGCTTCCATTGGACCCCTGCAGCGTAGTCAGCGCTTGCAGCCGTGCCCCAACGCTTTGGCGGCTTTCCCTTCGCGTCTAGAGCAAAATGCTCGATGTAAAGCGGTTCACCTACCGAGTCTCCACGCCACCCATCACGGTGGATCGTGAAGTCGGGCTGATACTGTCGTCGAACCCGAGTGGCCGTGGGGTAGGGATAGGCTCGTTCGTACTCATACGCGATCCCATTGCGTGCCAGGAAGTTGGCGATGGTCAGCTCTTCAAAACTGCGGACGAACTCGCCGTTGAGAGTCACCAACCGGCCGTTCTTGACGTAGGCGTCGTACTCCGCCTTGGTCTTGAAATCGAAGGGTGAGCGATACGGAACTGGCTGATCAGTCAAGAACGTAATTACCGACTTTGGCGTGGCAGGGTCCGCGATCAAGCCTTCCATTGAGCGTTCAATAAACGCTGGCAACAATGCCGTGCCGGTAGCGAGCTTTGAGATGCTCGGTGCAGCGCCCGAAACTTCGCCGGAAACCCGCCGGGCGAAAGCGTGGAACGTCTGCACGTCCGCCTTGAGGTGATTTGGCAGTCGCTCGCGCAATTCCTCAGCCGCATTTCGGTTGTAGGCCAGCACCAGAATTTCGTCGGGTGATACATCGGAACTGTCCACTAACCAGGCGACCTTGCCGGCAATCACGCTGGTCTTACCGGTCCCAGCTCCGGCAAGAACCAGCGTGGCGTCCTCATCCGCCGCGATCGCCCGTGCCTGTTCGTCAGTTAGAACGACATTCAGATCACGGTGCACTGTCTGTCGGACTGAGGGGACGACTCGTTCCACATAGCGAGCGTTGGCAGATTCACGCTGACGCTCGAGTCCGCCGCGGGCCAGCGCTTCCAGTTCGACGAACGCCTTGCGGGCATCCGCTGGGAGATAGCGCTGGCAAGGTGCGCTTTCAGCCACCACCTGCTCGATCTGCGACGCCTGATCTCGTGTAGCCGAATGGCGGACGTAGCGGTCGCTGGGCATGATCGGTCGCATGGCGCGATGAAGTCGGAGCAGACGCGGCGCCTGCAGAGCGGCGGCTGCACGGAGACGGTCCTGGCGCCGCATTGAAACGCGCACTGCGACTGCAATGGCCATCGTTGCGGCTGCGAAGACAAGCAGCAGTCCAATGACGGCGGCGTTTTCTGGCTCTATCGGTAGCCCCCGGCGGAAGGCGTCACGTGTTTGCCGTCACTCATCGACGCTCCGACCGGCCGCTATGGCCGCCAGCTCGGCCCGCTCGCTCTCGGTCATGCGCCACTCGACGGCGCGGACGTTTTCTTCGATCTCCTCGGGGCGCTTCGTGCCGGCCAGCGTCACAGTCACGATCGGGTTGGCGATCACCCACGCCAGCGCCAGCTGCGCCACCGTGAAGCCGCGGTCGCGCGCCGCCTCCTTGAGCCGGTCCACCCGCTGCAGATAGCGCAGAAAGTGCTCGCGCTCGAACAGCGGCAGCTCGAACACCGTGCCGCGACTGCGGAAGTCGTCCTCGCCGAAGGTGGTCTCCGGCGTCATGGTGCCCGTCAGCAGCCCGTGCGCCATGGGGCCATACGCCATCACGCCGAGCCCGCGCTCCTGGCAGAAGGGAAATAGCTCGGCCTCCGGCCGGCGGTCGAACAGGTGATAGCCGATCTGCTCGGTGACAAGGGGGAACGTCTCCAGGCACTCGCCCAGCTGGGCGGCGCTGAAATTGCTTACGCCGCCGTAGCGGATCTTGCCCTGCTGCTGAACCCTGGCCATGGCCTCCATCGAGTCGGCAATGGGCACGCTCGCGTCCGGCCAGTGGATCAGATAAAGGTCGAGATAGTCGGTCTGGAGCCGCTCCAGGCTGCCTTCCAGGTCCGCCGCCATTTTGTCGGGCGCGGTGCTGCCTTTGCTCACCAGCACGACTTCGTCCCGCCGTCCCTTGAGCGCCCGTCCGACGAGCTTCTCGCCCTCGCCGAAGCCGTAGCGGGCGGCGGTGTCGATCAGCGTGACTCCAAGGTCGATGGCTCGGTGAATGCCACGGATGGCCTCGTCGTCGTCGAATGGGCCGTACTGCCCGCGTCCGATGGGAAATCCGCCGAAGCCAATCACCGACGTCACCAGATCTGATTGGCCCAGCCTGCGGTACTCCATGCCGGCGCTCCCTCGCGTGTGTGCGCGCAGCATCTACCGTATCGCGCCCCGAAACCGCACGCAGAAGCCGTTGCGGGTTGGTCCGTCTATGCCACGGCCGGCCTCGCCGCGGGCAGACGGGCGACCACGGCTCCCACCAGGATGGCGAGAACGAAGATCGGCGCCAGCAACAGCGCCAGCGCCACGATGCCGGCGGCATCCATAAGCGCGCCGGCCGCGAGGGGAAGCAATAGGGCCGATGTCCCCGAGGCCGCTTGCAGCGCGGCCACGCCCCGGCCGGCATGGCGCGCCGGTACGCGGTCGGCCAGCAGGATCACGGGCGAGGTGGCTCCAAAACCACCCATCGCGTAGCAAAAGGCCGTGAGCCCCAGAAACGCCACGTGCGGGGGAAGCATCAGCACCATGGTGCTGAGGAGGTTCAGCAGCACGGCAGCGCCAACGACCAGCAGCCGCCCGTAGCGGTCCATCAGCTGGCCGCCCGCGAAGGTGGCAATGGCGCGGAGGCCCGAGAGCAGGGAGAGCACGAGGCCCACGGTCGCCGGATCGAGTTCCAGCGTCACCCCGCCGTACAGCGGCAGCGCGACCGCGCGCAGGGTCGAGGCGCCGCCCCAGAGCAGCGCGCCGAAGGCCAGTACGCCGGCAAGGGCACGCCACGGCACCGGACGCCCCGGCGTGTTTTCGGACTCGTCGGCTGCGCTGGCGGTCGCCTGCGCGTCGCGGATCAAAGCGACCGCAATCAACGCGGCAACGACGGCCACGGCGGCGGCCATCACCAGCGCCGAGCGCCACCCGAAGGCGACCGTCAGCCCTCCCGCCGCTACCGGACTTGCCAACATGCCGATCTGAAACCCGGTCAGCCCGCGCGAGATGGTGCGCCCGCGGGCCGCCGGCGGCGCCAGCCGCACCAGGTGCGCGACGGCGGCGCTTTCCATGAACGCCGCGGCCAAGCCCGATGCGAACACCGCGCCGACCAGGGCCCAGAACCCCGGCGCCAATGCAGCGCCCAGCGATCCCGCCGCCAGCCCCAGCGACGCGACCCCGAGCACCAGGCGCGGCCCCACGCGGTCCGTCAGATAGCCGGCGGCGGGCGTGACGAGCACGCGGCTGAGCGAGGGCACGGCCACCAGCACGCTGAGCGTGGCGAAGTTGATGCCGAATTCGGCTTGGATCGGCACGAGCAGCGGGCCGTAGACCGACATCCCAAAGGCCGTGGCCGCCACTACCCCGAACGTGGCGGCAACCTGCGAGACGTCAGGCGATCGGACCGAGATCACGTTTCGGACCTGGCGCGGCGCCTCGGTCACAATGATTCGAGATCGGCATGGGCGTGACGGTGGTGCAGATCATCCAGCGGCGTCAACCCTCGGCCGGTTCACATTCCCGTCAGACGCTGCCTGCTACGCTCCCGCCGTCCGCCCAAAAACGTGACCACAAAGGGCCGATCATGCGCACCGGCAGCGGTCGATTCACCTACGAACTCGTTCCGGGCTGGGCCAGGATCCCGCCCCACATCTCCACCGGCTGGATCGGCGGCGTGGTCACCGACCGCCGAGGACGGGTCTACTGCTTCGGGCGCGGCACCCATCCCATGCTCGTCTTCGACCGTGAGGGCTCGCTGGTCGACCACTGGGGCGACACATTCGTCAGCCACGCGCATGGGGCTTTCATCGATGACGAGGAGCAGCTCTGGCTCACCGATCGCTTCGCCCAGGTCGTGTGGGTATGTGATTTGGCGGGTCAGGTGCTCCGCAAGATCGGCCTGCTGCACATCAGGTCCACCGACGACGACTACCACATGAAAGGCGACCCGCCGCCGGGCGAGCCGCCGCGCTTCGACGGCTTCAACCACCCCACCAACGCCCATCTGGCCGGCGACGGCACGGTCTTCGTGTCCGATGGCTACCGGGCCGCCAAGTGCCACCGGTTTTCGGTGGCGGGTGTCATCGAGAAGTCCTGGGGCAGCCCCGGCAGCGGACCGGGGCAGTTCGACCTGCCGCACGGCATCTGGGTCACGCGCGACGACCGCGTGCTCGTGGCCGACCGCGAGAACAGCCGCGTGCAGGTCTTCAATCGCGACGGCGAGTTCCAGGATGAGTGGACGGGCATCCACCGCCCGACCGACCTCTTCGTCGACGAGGACGCCGACGCCATCTACGCCGCCGGGCTCGACGGCCGCGTCTCCGTGCTCGATCTCGACGGCACGCTCATCACTCACCTGGGCGAACCCGGCACCGGCCCCGGCCAGTTCGGCGCGCCACACGACGTCTGGATCGACGACCAGGGCGCGCTCTACGTCTGCGAAGTCCAACGCGCCAACCGTTTGCACAAGTTCGTGCCGGTCTAGAGGTCGGGCCGGAGAGAATCAAGAACCGACTCGATTACTTTCACACCAGCGCTATAGGGTCTACTCAACGGAGATTCTGTTAACTTGCAACCGCCATTCCCAAAATGAGCGTTGAAGATTCCAATTCGGTAGGAAACTAGCAAAGTGTCTGGCTGGTTTGGATATAGTCGATTGCGGGGTAAGGCGCTACCCCCGGACGAAGCATACAGCCGCGTAACCAACCCTGAGCGATTTCGCCCGCTGCATCCTGCCATGCTGGAGACTATGGACGGCCTGGAGAGCCAATTCGAAGTCGAGCGCACCGAAGGATATGGTCTCGACAAGGAGCTGGAGAGGGGCATAGACCTTGCCCGCCCAGATTTCAGGCTCACCCCCAGGGACCCTGAGGCTGCGCCTATCGCCGTGTCGTTCTCGACTTTCCCTGGTCTTATTGTCCGGTTTGGACGATGGTACATAGAGCCTTTTCCAGTCTGTGGCTGCGATGCCTGCGATGAGTCGGCAGAGGGCGAGATCGAAAGACTCAACAAAATGGTCGACGCCGTAACTGCTGGACGATTTCGTGAGGCGATTCGACGTCCCTTGGTCTCCTTTCGAGGGTCGGGCTGGGTGGAAACGAGGTTCTGGTCCGCCGACGGGAGGTCTGGAAGGACGGGTCGTGTTGACGGCCCCCGCGCCCGTGAGATGGCCGGTGGTCGTCGCCGTCTGGACTTGGAATGGAAGCCGTGGCGGCGCAGACGGACCGTGAGCTAGCGACTGGCTTGCGGTGTTCGGCCCTCATTCAATGGCTTGATCGCCGGGTGAGCAACCTCCTCCGATTCCTTCGTCGTGAGAGAATCGGCGATAAATGCGTGCCAAATATGGGACCGAGATAAGGGAATCCATGCCTTCGGCTGGCGAGAGCGGCCGTCTGTTGTCCCGTTGTCTCTCACTGGACCTCGAAGTCGGCGTCAAGGACCATCGCATCCGCGCTCTCGCAGGAGTACGCCCGGACACCAGTCAATCCCTGACGCTTCCTGTAACGCGACAAAGCCTCGCCGGCGCATTGGCCAAGCTGGACCGTCTTGCCGAAGGCGCGGACTTCCTGCTGGGCCACAACCTCATCGAATTCGACTTTCCCCACTTAGAGGCTGCGAGTCCTCATCTGGGACTGTTGCGCCTGCCAGCCGTGGACACGCTCAGGCTCAATCCCCTGGCTTTCCCGCGCAATCCCTACCATCACCTCGTCAAGCACTACCAGGACGGGCAACTCAAGCGCGGGCGCCGAAACGACCCGGAGTTGGACGCCAGATTGACGCTTGAAGTCTTCGCCAACCAGCAGAAGGAGCTGCGCGACGCACCGGGTGACCTGTTGGCGGCCTGGCATTGGCTTGCCACGCAGGAAGATGGCGCGGGATTCGACCGGGTATTCGCCGCATTGCGTCGTGCGCGAAGACCTTCCGACGCAGAGGCGCATGACGCGATTCGGGCGCGTCTGGCCGGCAACGCCTGTCAGTTGCAAGCACGCCAGGCCATGGCGAACGCAACCCGGCACGGTTGGGCGCTGGCCTATGCGCTGGCATGGATATCAGTGTCCGGGGGCGCCTCGGTCATGCCTCCCTGGGTGCGGCATCAGTTTCCCGAAGCCGGTCGGCTGGTGCGCCGGTTGCGCGACACCGCCTGCGCCGATGCCGCATGTGGATGGTGCCGGGAGCGGCACGATGCTCGCAAGGAGCTTGCCCGCTGGTTCGGTTTTTCCGATTTTCGCCCTGAGCCGGCGGACGAGCATGGGCGGCCCATGCAACGGTCCATCGTCGAGGCGGCGATGGCGGGCGAGCATGTGCTGGGGATACTGCCCACCGGGGCCGGCAAGTCGCTCTGCTATCAGATCCCGGCGCTATCCCGCTACGACAAGACCGGCGCTCTGACGGTGGTGATTTCGCCTCTCGTCGCCCTCATGGCGGACCAGGTGAAGGGACTCGAAGCGAGAGGCATTGGTTCCTGCGCCACCATCAATGGGCTTCTGTCCATGCCGGAGCGGTCCGACGCTCTGGACCGGGTGCGGTTGGGAGATGTCAGCATCCTCATCATCGCGCCGGAGCAGCTTCGCAGCGTCTCCGTGCGCCGCGTCCTCGACCAACGCGAGATTGGCTCCTGGGTGCTTGACGAGGCCCACTGCCTCTCCAAGTGGGGCCACGACTTCCGGCCCGACTACCGCTACGTGGGGCGCTTCATGCGTGAGCGGGCGGGGCAGGAGCCGGTGCCGCCGGTGCTGTGCCTGACCGCGACGGCCAAGCCCGACGTGAAGGCCGAGATCGCGGACTACTTCCAGGAAGAGCTCGGCATCAACCTGAGAGTCTTCGACGGCGGCGCACAGCGCACCAACCTGGAGTTCGTGGTGGTGCAGTCGAGTAGCGAGGGGCAGTTCTCCGACATTCATCAGGTCATCGAGGCCGATCTGCCGACGGAGGCGTCGGGCGGCGCCATCGTCTATTGCGCGACGCGACGGCAGGCCGAAGAGGTTGCGGATTTCTTGCAGGCAAAAGGGATGGATGCGAACTGCTTCCATGCCGGACTGCCGCCGGAGACCAAGAAGAACGTCCAGGACAGTTTCATCCGCGGCGATCTGCGAGCCATCTGCGCCACCAACGCCTTCGGCATGGGCATCGACAAGCCGGACGTGCGGATCGTGATTCACGCCGACATCCCAGGTTCCTTGGAAAACTACCTCCAGGAGGCGGGGCGCGCCGGACGGGACCAGCAGAGGGCGCGCTGCGTGCTGCTCTACTCACCGGACGATGTGGAGAGGCAATTCGGCATGTCGGCCCGCTCCCGGCTTACGCGACGCGAAATCCACGGCGTGCTGAGGGCGTTGCGGAATCTCGACCGGAGGAAGCGCTTGGGCGGTGAGGTGGTGGCCACCGCAGGCGAAATCCTTGGCGAGGACGAAGAGCATGTAGTCGAGCGAGACTCCGCTACCGACGACACCCGGGTGCGCACCTCGGTGGCCTGGCTGGAGGAAGCCGTGCTGCTGACCCGGGAGGCGAATAGGGTTCAGGTGTTCCCGTCCTCCCTGCGGGTGAGTTCGGTGGAAGAGGCGAGCGCCAAGCTCCAAAAGGCGCGAATCGCGGATGTCTACCGCCGCCAACTGCTGACCATTGCCGAGGCGCTCATCGAGGCCGATGCCGACGAAGGCGTCTCCACCGACGAGTTGATGGCCGCATCGGGCCTGACATCTGAGGGAGTGCGGGCCGCGCTCCACGATATGGAGCGCTGGGGCATCGCCAGCAACGACACCGTGTTGACCGCCTTTGTCCACACAGCGGTGCAGCGTGCCTCCCAGCGACGCTTCGAGCAGGCGGCGGCGCTCGAGCGGGGCCTTATCGACCTCCTCCGGGAGACGGCTCCGGACATGCAAAAGGGCGACACGTCCCAACTGCATCTCCGCCTCGCGACCCAGCGGCTCAAGGACGACGGCCATGCCCACGCACTGCCCGAACTCCTGCGGCGCATCGTCCGCAGCATTGCCGCTGACGGGCGGGGCGAGGGCGGCGGTGGGGGAAGCCTTGGAGTGCGTGGGCGCGATGCGGAGACCATGCAGGTGACGTTGCAACGCGAGTGGAACGCGTTGGAGAAGACCGCCGAACTGCGGCGTGCGGCCGCGGGGCGTCTGTTGGACCACCTGCTCGCCTGCCTGCCGTCGGGAAGCCGAGGCACGGACTTGCTGGCCGAGACGACGCTGGGCAAGTTGCTGCAGGCCATCGAGTCCGACTTGATCCTCAAAAGCCAGGTCAGGGACCCCGCCAAGCTGATGGACCGAGCGCTTTTGTGGCTGCACGAACAGGAAGTCATTCGGCTCAACAAGGGGCTGACCGTATTCCGTCCAGCCATGACCATCCGCCTGAAGCCGGAATCACGAGGCTTTGCGCGGGCCGACTTCACACCCCTCCAGCTCCACTACGACGAGCAGGTGCTGCAGATCCATGTCATGGCGGAGTATGCGGCGCAGGGTCTTGGCTCCATGGCCAACGCTCTGCGTTTGGCCATGGACTATTTCAGATTTGGCCAAGCGGAGTTTCTGCGCCGATGGCTGCCCGACAGAGAGAGGGACCTCTCGCGCCAGACCACGCCGGAATCGTGGCGGGCGATCGTCGAGAGCTTGAACAACCCCATCCAGCGCCGCATCGTTGCCGACGACCGGGAGCAGACGAACGTGCTGGTGCTGGCGGGCCCGGGATCCGGCAAGACGCGGGTGCTGGTGCACCGTATCGCCTACCTGATTCGCGCCAGGCGCGAGAACCCTCGCGGCATCCTGGCCCTCGCCTACAACCGGCACGCAGCGGTCGAAATACGCCGACGTCTCGCGGACCTCATAGGCGACGATGCCAAAGGCGTGATGGTGTTCACCTGCCACGCGCTGGCCATGCGGCTGGTCGGCGCCAGCTTCTCGGGGCGGGCGAATCGACTCGACGAGGGCAGATTCCAGGAGATTCTCAAGCAGGCCGTGGCCCTGCTGCGCGGGGAGGGACTGCCGCCCGACGAGGCCGACGAGCATCGATCCCGCTTATTGGCCGGCTTCCGCTGGATACTGGTGGATGAGTATCAGGACATCGGCCGAGACCAGTATGAGCTGATCTCCGCCCTGGCAGGCCGAACGCTCGCCGAGGAAGACGACAGGATCAGTCTCTTCGCGGTGGGCGACGACGACCAGAACATCTACGCCTTCGGCGGTGCGTCGGTGGAATTCATCCGACGTTTCGAGGCGGACTATCAAGTCAAGCCCGCCTATCTCACCGACAACTATCGCTCCACCGGCCATATCGTCGCGGCCGCCAATGCCGTGATCGAGCCCGCCCGGCAGCGGATGAAGACCGGTCATCCGATCCACGTCAACCGTGCGCGGGAGAAGGCCCCTCCGGGCGGTGTATGGGCTGAACGTGATCCGGTCGCCGGCGGTCGAGTGCAGATCCTGCCGGCGGGAGACGATCCCATCTCACAGGCTCAGGTGGCGGTGGACGCGTTGCAGCGGTTGTCGGGACTCTCGCCGAACTGGGACTGGTCCACCTGCGCGGTGGTGGCGCGCGAGTGGAGCTACCTGGACCCGGTGCGCAGCCTCTGCGAGCTTGAGGGGATTCCCGTGCAGTTGGCGAACGAGGAGTTCTCGGGAGTCTGGCATCTGCGGGAGACGCAGGCGCTCGTGAGTTGGGTTCGCAGCCAAGACCCAACGTTGGTAACGAGCGCGGGTCTGAAGGACTGGCTGGCCGGGCAACCCTCCGGCCCTTGGGCCGAGCTGCTGGGTGAGGCCATGGACGAGTACGAGTTGGAAACCGGCGGCGCGGAAACGTCGGTGAGTCACTTCATCGAATGGCTGGCCGAGTGGGCGCGCGAGGTGCGGCGCCGCCAGCGTGGGCTCATGTTGTTGACCGCTCATCGCGCCAAGGGCTTGGAGTTCGACCACGTGGTCGTGCTGGACGGAGGCTGGGACCGCGTGGGACGTGATGAGGACGCCGATGCGCCGCGCCGTCTGTACTACGTGGCCATGACCCGTGCACGGGAGACTCTTGCCCTGGCGCGCTTTTCGGGTCCACACCCGCTTCAGGTCGCCTTACGGGGCAGTCCCTCGGCGCTGCTCC
>DAOUKN010000338.1:0-2047 GCA_034421255.1 Chloroflexota bacterium
GAGCCGGAGCGGATCCGGGTGGCCCCCAATTGGCGGGCCGGCGATGACCGTTCAAGACCCCGTCCCCGCCGACTCGACCACCCGCCGCAGCGCGGTTTCGAGCTCCGCCGCTCCGACCATTCCCTCGAAGCGCGCGCTGACGACTCCGGCGGCGTCGATCACGAACGTCCAGGGCTCCGTCTGCAGGCTCCATGCTTGGAAGGCCGGCGTGGGCGCCAACCGCCCTTCGGAGCGGGCGACGGCTAGGTCAAATGGCTCCAGATGGACGAAGCGCACGCGATCGCCGAACGTCGCGTGCAGCGACGCCAGCTCTTCATAGACCGGCCCGCACATGTGGGAGACGCAGAAGCGCGGCGTGCTGAACTGCACGACGAGCGGGCGCCCCTCCGTGAGCGCTTCCGCCACGGTGACGGCGTACATGTCGGGCACGGGTTCCACCGCGCTGGACAGTTGCTCGACATCGGCGACATCGTCGAGCGTGGGGTGGTCGATCGGGGGCGCCGCCATGCCCACGCCCAGCGCCGAGGGCTGCGCGATGACGTTGAACGCGGCCCCAGCCCGGAATGCATCGGCGTCCGGCGGCTCGACCGTCAGCTCGGCGGACCAGATGCCGGGCGTGTCGAATTCGGCCGCCTGCACCACGTAGTACCCCCGCCGGTCGAGGTGCATGTGGACGGAGCCATCCTCATGGATATGCGGGGTCGTGTTTCGAGTTTCATAGAACGTCGCGGGCCGCGAGAACTTGAAGTGCGTGGCCGGACCGTCGAGCAGCGAGAACCGGACCTCGACCGCGGCCCGATCGATGCCGACGCCGTCGTTGGTGACCACCGTGAAGGGAAAGCGGTTGGGGCCGACCACAAACTCCGTCGCGGTGCGAAAGACGTTGACGTCGTCGCGCTGGGCGGGTTCGCCACAGGCCCAGGTCGCCATGGCCGCGACGGCCATTCCCATGCCCAGCAGCAGGCGTCGCCGCGCAATGCCAACAGGTGTGGGGCGTCTCACCGACGCCCGAAGTCCGGCGGCGGCAAGCTGATACCCTCGTGACTCATTGGCAGACACGCCCTCGCACTATAGCGGGCGAGCCGAATTGGTAGCCGCACCAAAACTGACCGAGAGCGACCAGGATCACCTCCGCGCCATCTATGACGCCGGGGGCGCGCGCGCGCAGATTGCCATGGGCCGCGTGGCCGAGGTGGCGGGCAACTCGCCGGCATCGGTCACCGTGGCGATCAAGCGGCTGCACGCCCGCGGCCTGGTGGACTACGAGCGCTACAAGGGCGTGCGCTTGACCCCCGACGGTGAGCGCATGGCGCTGGAAATGGTGCGGCACCACCGCCTGATCGAGCGGTTCCTGGTGGAGTTCCTCGGCTATGACTGGAACGACGTGCACGAGGAGGCCGACCGTCTGGAGCACGCGATCTCCGAGGAGCTGGAGCGCCGCATCGCGGCCCGGGTGTCGGACCCCACCACCGATCCGCACGGGGACCGCATTCCAACAGAGGCTCTGGAAGCCGTGGACGACGAGGCCGTCTCGCTGACCTCCGCCGCCGCGGGACAGCGGTTCGCCGTGGCCCGCGTGTCCGACCGTGACCGGGAGATCCTGGCTTACATCACGGAGATCGGCCTGGTGCCGGGCGTGCGCGTCCAGGTGCGTGAGCGCCTGCCGTTCGACGGTCCGCTCGAGATTTGCATCGGCGACCGGACGCACCACCTCGGGCGATCCGTGTCTGATCGAGTCTTTGTGCTGCCGGACGACCCGGCCGCGAACGACGATTGAGGCGCTTCAGAGCCGAATAGACGTGGAGGCGGGTTTCAAACCCGCCCCTCCACGGCCCCTGCCATGCCCGGTGGCCCATGCTGCGCGCAGCATGGGATATCCATCCAAGGTCGGTCCCACGCTGCACGCAGCGCGGGCCACCGAAGACTCTGGGCAGCCACAAGGGCTATCCCGCCACCGACTCCCCCTTTAAGGGCGATCCCCGTGGGCGCGCTCTGCGCAATTCCGAGTTGCGTGGGACCTGGATTCCGGCGTGCGCCGGAATGACGG
>DAOUKN010000339.1:0-30960 GCA_034421255.1 Chloroflexota bacterium
ATTACGGCGTTCAACGCGGCGGGAGCGCTCACCGACGGTCAAACCTACGACGTGGAAGTCGTCGTCCTGACCCCGCCGCCGCTGCCAACGCCAACCGCCGGCGCCGTCACCCCGGCGGCGACCCCGACGGCCACCGCCACGCCGGCGGTGACACCGAACCGCACTACCGAATTGGTGGTGGTGGGCACGTCGGACGCGGGGCTGGCGGTCTACGACGGTGCGTGGCACGCGGTCAAGGCGAAAGGCACGGACCTGGTGGACGACCGCATTCAGGCCCTGCACGTGGACGACGACGGTCAAATCTGGGTCGGCACACCCGTTGGGGCTAGTCGGATCGGGCGGGACGGCGCTGGGGCGGTCTTCACCCTCGACACCACGGACCGGGGTATCGGCTCGAACAATGTGCAGGCCATTGCCGGGCGCCGCGGGGGCGATGTGCTCTATCTGGGGCACCCGGACCAAGGCGTGAGCCTCTTGGCCGGGACGCACTGGGACCGGCTGCGGCCGGACAACTCCAAGCTGCCGGACCTCGACGTGCGCGATATTTTCGTCGTGGACGCGAGTTTCGGCCGGGTGTGGTTTGCCACCCGGCAAGGCGCGGCCCTCTACGACCAACAGGCGAAGACCTGGCCCCGCCTCATCACCCGCGCCATGATTCCCGAAGTGATCCGCGACAACATCACCGCGGTGACTGTCGACACGCGCGGGCGCCTCTGGCTGGGATTGCTCAACGAGGGCGTGGTGCGTTCGGCCAATCTCGTCACCTGGACCCAGTTGGGGACGACCGAGGGGCTTGGGAGCGAGGAGGTGCGGGGCCTGCTGGCCGCCTCGAACGGCGACGTGTGGGTCGCGACGGCGAGCGGCGTGAGCCGCGTCGTCGACGGGGCGGTCACCACCTACACGACGGGCAACTCGGCGCTGCCCGCCGATGGCGTCCACGCGCTGGCGGAAACGGCCGACGGGCGCGTGTGGGTGGCGACGGACGGCGGGGTTGGAGTGTTCGACGGAAATGCGTGGAAGACGTTCACCACGGCCAACGGGCTGTCCAGCAACGCAACGACGGCGATCGCGGTGGTGCCGGCGGTTAGCGGGACGTAGGGCTGGCCGAACCGTTCCATCCCAGTCGGTAGCAACTGACCCCTCGTCCCAACATTCCCCTTCGATGGGGAAGGGGGCTGGCCAGAGTCTTCCTAGGCGCGGTGGGGCTGGTCCTGGCGGCTCTGACGGTCGCGGAGGCGAGCGAGGCGCACGAACTCGAGCGTCATGCGGCGCGACTCGGCCGAGAGCACGAGATCGTCGGCGAGGTAGTGGCTGAGGCTGACTTCGAAGAGGAGGTCGTCGACCTGCGGCTCGCTCATGCCGTAGCCCTCGCGGAGCACGGCGACGATGTCGAAGGTGCCCGCCGGACGCTTGCCGGCTTCCAGGGCGCTCACCTGGGAGGGACGCACGCCGGCGCGACGGGCCGCCTCGCGCAGGTTCAACCCCTGGGTGCGCCGATAGTCACGCAGGCGTTCGGCAAGTAATGCGGAATCCACATTCAACGTGCCGTTGACGGCGTCGATGGCGCCTGGGCTGAGCGAAGCGCTGACGGTTTGCGAGATCGAACGGATGGCGGACTCGGCGACGCGGGCAATCGATTCTTCCGCGAGGTGGCGCCGCGTGCGGGCCAGGTCCTCGGGGACGTAGCCCGCCAGCACCAAGAGCTCGCGGGGGTCCACGTCCAACCCACCGGCTATAGCAACGAGCGTGGCCACGGTGGGGCTTTTGTAGTCCCCGCTTTCGAGCCTCGATAGATAGGAGGGCGCGAGCCCGCAGCGCGCGGCGAGCTCAGCCTTTGACAACCGTCGCTGCTCGCGGAGCTGACGGACGGCTTCAGCGATTCCCATGAGGGATAGGCAATGTATACGGCGCAAGCTAACGCGCCAAGTCACATCCGTAACCATTGTGCCACAACAGGCACTCGCAACGGGTCCGGCGACAGGGCTCGACATGCAGGAACGCCTCGACCCGGCTGCAGTATCCGGGACGCGGGCCGCTAGGTCGAGAGCAGCCGGCGGATCAGGCCAACGTCCACGTCGCGCAGGGTGCCGACTTCGTGGCGCGCAACGGTGGCGCGGTGATCGACGCGCCCTTCACGGTTGACCCAAATGGTCGCGATGCCACAAGTGCTGGCGCCGACGATGTCGTTTGTCACGCTGTCGCCCACAAACACGCACGCGAGTGGAGTGACGCGCAGCGTGTGCAACACATGGCCAAAGAACGCCGGCGACGGCTTGCCGGCGCCAAAGTCGCTCGAGACGAAGATGCGTTCCGGCAGGGCGTCGATTCCGGCTCCGGCGAGCTTGCGCCGCTGGTTGTCGCGGACCCCGTTGGTCACCACGGCGATGCGGCACTCGGGCGCGAGGCGTTCGAGGCAGGGCACGGCGTCCGCAAACGTCTCGTGGGTCTGCGCGCGCAAGGGCGGGAACGCGTCGGCCAGTTGCTGTGCGAGGGTCGGGTCCTGGATGCCGAATCGGTCCAGCGCCGCCTGCCACGAGCCGAGCCGGTAGGCCCCGCGCCACGACCGCAGGTAGGCCAGCTCGGGACCCTCGCCTGGGAACTCGGACCACAGCGCTTCCCACGAGCTGATGCCCACGCTATTGCAGAATCCATGCACGGGCGACGTGTGCCAGAGCGCGCGAGCCTCCTGGCGCAGTGCCGTCGCCAGCTCCGAGGCGTCGACGCCGTAGCTGACGGACGCGGCGCGCGCCGTGTCCACGATGCAGCGCATGGCCACGGGCTCTTCCGGCATGAGAGTCTCGTCGAGATCGAACAAGACGGTGGGGGCGTCGAAGGGCGGCGGCCGGCGCCGGGGGTCACGTGCGGTCACGGGATTCGCCTGGCGTCCGCGGTCAGACGAGGGCAGCGGACGAGCGCGACCAACGCCCCGTTTCGGCGATGCGCACGCAATGGGGCATCGGGGCCAGGATGACCTCGCACTGCAGCAGGTTGGGGGCGTAGGAGCCCGTCTTGACCGCCGGGGTGGCCATGCGCGTCGACTCGCGCCACAGGGCGTTGCTGGGGCAGCTGTCGGTCATGACCCGGCCGCCGGCCTCCTCGATCTCCTCCGCGTAGCCGAGGCGGCGTGCCTGCGCCTCGATGGCGTAGGACATGGACACGAGCAGGGTCACGCCGTCGCGCACCCGCTTGCCGCGCAGCTCCTTGGCCAGCTCCACCACCTCCTGCAGGGTCGCGTGGGGGCAGCCGAAGTAGACTAGGTCGACCTCGTCGTCGGTGGCCGTGGTGAGGGTGTCGTAGACCGCGGCCAGCTCGTCCGCGCCGAAGGTCAGCGTCTCGTCGGGTTCGCGACCCTTCAGCGCGCCGTCGAGCGTGGGCGCCTCGGGGGTGACGCCGACGATGTGCAGCATGGGCGCGCCGCCGGATGTGGCCAGCGCGGCGCACAGTTGGCGGGCCGACTCGATCCGCGGCGACGGCAGCCCGGTGAACGCCGGGATGCGCAGTCCACCGGCTTTTCCGGCGAAATAGCCCAGGCAGCCCCAATCGGCGTCCGAGGTCAGCTCGACGTCAACCTCGATGACGAAGTCCGCGCGGCGGTTCTCGGTCTGGAGCACGCCGAACTCGGGCACGAACCCGGTGGCCATGGCGGCGGCCGCGCTCTCGTTGCCGTTGCGCGTCGTCCGCGCGGCGAGGAACGAGTTCACGAACACGACGGCGTGCGACTCGGTCCAGGCGCAGACCTGGCCGCTGAGGGGCACGTTGCCAACCAGATAGGGCGCGCAGGTCCAGGTCATCGAGACGCCGGCCTTGCGCCCGAGGTCCAGCAGTTCGCGCTGCGCCGGAACCTGCCGCAGGTCGGGCTGGAACTGCTCCAGGCGTTCCAGGTCCATGAAGCTGGCGTGCGCCGTGGCGGTGACGCCCCCCACGTCGTCGATGAGGCAGCCCTTGGTGTAGTTGATGTAGCCCTCGATGAGCTCGAAGGGCAGCTCGCCGAGAGTGCGGTTGGGGACGAACAGGCCGCCCGGGAGCACGTTGTCCACTTCGATGAGGCGCTCGGCGCCGACGGCTTCGCCCCACTCGACCAGCAGGCGCAGGTGCTCGGCGCGCGAGTCGCCGCGAGCGCCGTCCAGCATGTCCTGCTGCTCGGGCGTGAGGTCGATGGTGGAGCGCGCCGGCGCGGTCGAGACCGCGTCGCGCCGCGGCGCCGAGGGGCGGTCGGTCGAGACCTCGACGACGCCGCGGTCGGCGTCCACGCGCACGACGTCGCCGGTCTGCATGGCGACGAAGGGGTCCACGTCGAGGTCGGTGACCAGCGGCAGGCCGAGCGCGACGCAGGCCAGCGTGCTCAGCTCGTCGAGCTCGGTATTGATGAACGCCAACGGCGCGTGACCGGCCATCTTGGCGAGCCGCAGCATGAGCGAGGTGCCGGAGCTGCCCTTGGTGGAGCGGAAGACAATCACCTTGCCGGCGATGCTGACGCCCTCGAAGGGGTTGCCGACCTCGACGATCTCGCCCGACGCGGGGTCGAAACCGCCCCAAAACGAAATGCGCGTGTCGGCCACGAGCGCCGGACCCTCGGCCACGCCGCCGACGATCTGGCGGCAGCTATAGGTGTGCGTCGGCATGGGCAGTCCTGGCGCGGCGGCGAATTGACTCGGCGGGAGCATTATCGGATATGTGGAGTAGGTACCGTCGCGGATTGGCTGCACGCATGGGCGTCACGTGCTCCCGGGAGCGCGGCCGCTCGACTTGTGACGCGCCTGACCGCCTGCGATGCTGGCATGAGTTATGTCTGAGCAAGACGACGAACGCGTCAGACGCGAAGAGCGGCCCTACCCGAGCACGACGGGCGAGGACGTTGGCGAAGGGGTCGTGGAAGCGCGGGAACGCGCAATCACGATCGAGCAGTACGAAGGCGCCAACACTTGGCGCGATCTCCAGGACATCAGCCTTAGAAAACTGGCAGAGGGATTGGTTCGCATTGAGCAAAGAGTCGCCGCGATCGAAGCCCACATGGCTACCAAGGAAGACTTGGAGCTAATGGCTACCAAGCAGGATCTCGCGGGGACGGCCACCAGGCAGGACCTAGAAGCAAGCGCCGAGAGAATTTCAGACCGCATGGCCACCAAGGAAGATCTTGCGGGGATGGCTACCAAGCAAGACCTCAACGACGCGATGATGTCGATACTACGATGGAACGTCAGCCTCATATTGGCCGGCATCGCCATCATGGCGGGCGTGACCATTGGCATTCTTCAGGTGGTCATCGCGAATCTCCCGCAGTAGATTTCACGCGAAACCGTCGGGCTGCTGCCACCGGGCCTTCGCGGCAGGCCATTCCTCGTCCAGGATGCTCATGAAGGCGATGTCGGCCCAGCGGCCGTCGATCCGCATGTGGCGACGGAGGATGCCGTCGAGGCGGAAGCCGGCCTTCTCGTAGGCGCGGACAGCGCGGTGATTGGACGGCTCGGGGTCGATCGTGACCCGTTTGAGGCCTTTTGTTTCAAACAGGTATTGCAGCAGGGTGCGCAGGGCCTCGGTGCCCAATCCTCGGTCGCGGGCGTCGGGCTCGCCGATGAAGATGTCGATGCCGGCGGACCACGGCGCACCGGCGCGATCGTGGAAATACTCGATCCCGCCGATGGGGCGGCCCCGGTCTACGATGACGAATGTCCAGCCGGTCGGGCCGACGGAGGTGGCCTCGACGGTCGGCGTTTCGGCGGCGTCATCGGCTGGGCGGCCGAAGGAGGCCACGACCTCGGGGTCGCTGAGCCATCGGGCAAAGGCGGCCGAATCGGCGGGCGTGATGGGCCGCAAGCGCAGGCGCGGGCCCTGGATGGGTTCGTGGTCGGTGGGGTCGGGGAGAGGCATGGCGACCTGGGACAGCGGCTCGTGCAAGACATCATCCGATATGGGGCGGTGCCGAATGTTCTCCCTCACCCGCTATCGAGTGCGGGCCGACTCGAAGCCTCTCCCGCGCTGGGTCGAGGCGGCGGGCTCGCGCCGGTGGGCAGCGAGCGGGCGCCCACAAGGGGCTACAGTGCGGACGCTGCTAGACTCCGAGCCTGCCGGTGCGGCGTCGACGCCTCGGCGTGAGCAGGTGCCATGACCGCCTTCTGGCTCGTGTTGATGGGCTACCTGATCGGGTCCATTCCGATCGCGTATCTGGCCGCCCGTCTGCGCGGCCACGACCTGCTCGACGAGGGAGCCGGGGGCGTGAGCGGCTCGGCCGCCATCGAGCGGTTGGGTCCGGTGCCGGGCGCGGCGGCCGGGTTCCTGGATGCGCTCAAACCCGTGCTGGTAGTGGCGGTCGCGCAACGATTCGAGAGCTACGAGGTCTCCGCCGCCGCGGGCGTGGCGGCCGTGGGCGGCCACATCTGGCCGGTCACGCTGCGGTGGCGTGGAGGCCGGGGCATTGGTCCGGCCGGCGCGCTGTTGGCGGCGCTGGGGGCCTGGCAGATGTGCCTCGCCTTTGCCGGCCTGGTGCTTGGGCGGGCGCTGCTGCGCGACTCGGCGCCGGGCGCCCTGGTGGGGTTCTTTGCCACCGCGGTGCTGCTGAGCCTGACGGGTCAGTCGCTGACCATCGGCGTCACGGCGTGGGTGATCGTGGGCGTGGTGGTCCTGGGACGCCTGATTGGGTATCGCAAGTTGCGAAGTGAAGAGGATGTGGGATTGGCCCGGCTGATGGCCCGTCGCTTCCTGCTCGATCGTGACGAGCCCTGACTTTCGGCGACCGGTTGCGGTCGTCACCGACTCGAGTGCTTGCCTCCCGAGCGACGAGGTCGAGCGGCTACGTATCGGCGTGGCCCCCGTGGTCCTGGTGTGGCACGGGCAGGAGTTTCGCGACGGCGTCGATATCTCGCAGGCGGAGTTCTGGCAGCGCCTGACCACGGATCCTGAGCTGCCCACGACCAGCACCATGGCGCCGGGCGAGTATCAGGGGGTGCTGGAGGATGCGGCGGCCTGGGCGCGCGCGGCGGTATGCGTGTGCCTGCCGCGGCCAATCTCGACGATGGCCGAGGCGGCCAGTCTCGCGGCGCGGCACATCGCGCCGCGACTGCCGGTCCATATCGTGGAAGCCGGCGGCGCGGGCATGGCCGCGGGGTTTCCCGCGTTGCTGGCCGCGCGCGCGGCGGCCGGGGGCGCGGCGGCGACCGAGGTCGTGCAGACGGCGGAGCGGGCGGCGGAGCACAGCGCGATCGTGGCGGTGCTCGACTCGCTGTCCTACCTCGCCCGCGGCGGACGGGTTCCGGGAATCGTGGCGCGCGTGGCCGACGCGCTGCCGTCAACCATCGTCTTGCGCTTTGGGGGCGGGACGATCGGCGTGCGGGCGCGATTCGGCTCGCGTGCGCGGGCGGTGCGGGGTCTGATTCACCACGTGGCGCGAGAGGCGCGGGGCGCGTCGTATGTTGGCATCACGGTGCACCACGGCTCGGATGAAGCCGAGGCGCACGAGCTGGCCGCGCACGTGCAGCGCATCATTCGGCCCGACGATCTGTTCGTGACCGGCTTTACGCCGGTGATGGGGGCGCACGTTGGACCGGGGCTCATTGGGCTGGCCTACTGCGCGCTGCCGGGCTGACGGGCGGTCAACCGGCCTAGAGCGAGGCGCCCGCTCCGGCGATGAACAGCCCCGCGTCGTCGTCGGGTCCCGCGTCCACGATGTCGTCCAGCGTTGGTGAGTCGCGCTTGGGCAGCGTCACGTCCTCGAGGTCCAGCACCGCATCGATGAGGTTGATGGCAAACCAGGCGTCGAGGCCCTCCATGGTGAAAGCCTCGGGCACGGCGCGGGCCGTGTCCCGCATGATGCCCAGCCCGTCCGTGTAGGGCTCGAACGAGACGATGCGCTCCAGCCGAACCCGAAAGCTCTTGTCGCCGCCCTTGAAGTAGATGTGCTTGGTGGTGATGGCCAGGATTCCGTGGTCGGTGCGCTCCATCTCGGTTTTCTCGATGGGGCGGCCCCGGAAGGCGCCCGGACGCACGTAGACGCCCTTGGCCACGCGGACGCTCACGCCCATGGACTGCCCGCGAAATTCGCGGCGCGTGACCTGCCGCAGATACCCCACGTCGTCGAACAGCCAGATCAAGGCTTCGCTCTTCATCAGATTGAACGGCAAGCGGCCGAACTCCGCCCGCGCCGTGCGGCGGTCGTAGCGGGGGATCACGCCGTGCTCGCCGATGGCGTTGAGCAGCGCCAGCTTGCGGAAGAGGTCGTAATGGCCTCGCCGGTCGAGCCGACCGGGACTGAGGCCGAACTGGTCGCGATAGCGGCTCAGGCCGCGTCGCTCGTCGCCGGTAAGCACGTGGTCCTGCATGGCGGCTTCGACGGCGTCGCCCCAGGTGTCCGCCAGCGTGTCCCGCAAGGCGGCGTCGGACATCTCGATGAAGCCTGCCGCGGCCGTCTCGCGAATCCTGGCGGGCAGCGCCTCCAGGTCGTCGCCGCGCAGCGCCGCCTGGACGCACAGGTCGCGAATGGCCGCCGCGGCGCGGGAGTTCTTCTTGGCGCAGGCCCCGTGCTGGCGGCGCAAGAAGCCCGCCGGCTCTCCGCAGTACCGACAATCGCCCATCGGTCGGCCTCCGTTGCCTGCGGGGGCGGTTCGGACCACGGCTCAGTATGCACCGCCGCCGAGGGATGAGCTCCCCGTGGCGCGGCGGTGCGTACACTCGACCGCACCGCGCATGTACCGGGGGCCGGCCGCTGGATTCGAAGCTGCGCGCGCAGCTGCTGGAGATCGGGCGCGCGGGGATTGCCGCCGTGGACCCGGCGGCGGCGGTGACGGCGATCGTGCGCGCCGATGCCGAGGCGCTTCACGTCGGCGACGCGGCCCTGCCGTGGGACGGAATCGACCGCGTCGTGGTCTTGGGCGCGGGCAAGGCGAGCGCCCGGATGGCCGCGGCCCTCGAAGCGCAATTGGGCGACCGCCTCAGCGGCGGGCTCGTCATCGTCAAAGACGGCCACGGCGCGCCGACCGCCACGGTCGAGATCGCAGAGGCGTCCCACCCCTATCCGGACGAGCGGGGTGAGCGCGCGGCGAGTCGGCTGCTGGCATTGGCGCGGGAGGCCGGACCGCGCGACGTCCTGCTGTGCTGCATCTCGGGCGGCGGGTCGTGCCTCACGCCCGCCGTCGCCCCGGGCGTGTCGCTCGAGGCTCTGCAGCAGCTCACCGACCAGCTGCTGCGCAGCGGCGCGACGATCAATGCTATCAACGCCGTGCGCAAGCATCTGTCGGTGATTCACGGCGGGCGGCTGGCGGCGGCGGCGCATCCGGCGCGCGTGGTGGCGCTGATCCTGAGCGACGTCGTGGACAATCCGCTGGACGTGATTGCCTCGGGGCCAACGGTGCCGGACCCGACGACCTATGCCGACGCGCTGCGCGCGTTGGACGACCATGGCTTGCGCGACTCAGCGCCGGCGCCTATCCGCGAGCACCTCCAGCGCGGCGCGGCCGGGGCCGAGGAGGAGAGCCCCAAGCCCGGCGACGCGCGGCTGGCGGACGTGCGCAACGTGATCATCGCCGACAACGCGCAGGCGGCGGAGGCGGCCGTGCGCGCGGCGCGCGAGCGAGGCTTCGATGCGTTGCACGTCACGTCGGCGGTGGAAGGCGAGGCCCGAGAGTTCGCGCTGACGCTGGCGGGAACCGCGCGGGATGTCGCCCGCCGCGGGCGGCCGGTGGGACGGCCCGGATGCGTGGTGTTCGGCGGCGAAACCACGGTGACCGTGCGCGGTTCGGGCGCGGGCGGCCGGAACCAGGAGATGGCCCTGGCGGCGGCCATTGCCCTGGAGGGGACGCCGCGCGCGGCGGTGATGGCGCTGGCGACCGACGGGACCGACGGCCCGACCAACGCCGCCGGCGGCCTGGTCGACGGCGGGACGGTGGCCCGCGCTCGCGCCGCGGGCATCGACGCCGCCCGCGCCCTGGACGCCAACGACTCGCACGCGTTCCTATCGGCCGCGGGAGACCTGATTGCCACGGGGCCCACGCACACCAATGTCAACGACCTGTATGTCGCGGTTGGCTGGTAGCTGATGTCGCAAGAACCTGCGCCGCCGCCCGACGTGGAATGGGTCAAGGTCTCCGGGCCCGACGCGCTGGCGCCGCTGGACCGGCATTGGATTCGCCTCGTGCGAGTGGCGCTGCTGGCCGCGGCCGTGCTCATTGCCTGGCGCATCCTGGCGTGGCAGGAAGACTCCTACCAGCTTGCCGCCGCCGGTGCGCCCGCCGCGCAGACGATCGCCGGGTCGATGGTCACCGCGCCGCCGATTCCCGAGACGCCGGTGCCGACGGCCGTGCCGGTGGTGGTGATCTCGCCCACGCCGACAATTGCGCCCACGCCCACGCCGAGCCCGCCGCCCACGCCCACGCCCAAGACGCACACCGTTCGGCCGGGCGACTCCCTGTCGGTGATCGCCACCTTCTACGGCGTGAGCATGAGTGCGATTCTCGAGCTCAACAACATCCCCGACCCCGACACCGTGCCCGTTGGGCAGGTGCTCATCCTGCCGCCGGAGGCGGAAGTGCCCGCCGAGGCCGAGCTCCCGGCGACGTACATCGTGAGGCCCGGCGAAACGCTGAGCACTATTGCCGTGGCGCTGGGCGTGACGGTTGAAGAGCTGATAGCCGCCAACGACATCCCCGACCCCAACAACATCTTTGTCGGGCAGGAGCTCAACGTGCCGGGCGGCGGGTCGTGAGCCGGGTAGGATTGTTGCGCGCGGCGGGCGCCCGTAGACTGGCGGGACCCGTCGAGCGACCGTCGGCGTCCAATCGGGCGTCGGAGCTATACGCCTTTCCCAACGCATGCTGAACGTCCGCACCCATGCCTGCCGGACGGAACCATGAGAAAGAGGAGTCAGACGTAGATGTCAGCGACAAGCGACGCAGCGCCACCCGTCAACGAATGGCAGCGCGTCGGCGGCCGCGCCGGCGGCACGATCACGGCCATCGCCGGCGCCGATCAGGCCGAGGGCGCGCGGCGACTCTTCGCCGGCACGATGTCCGGGGTCTATGTCTCGGACGACGGTGGCGACTCGTGGCGGATTTCGAACCGCAGCCTCACCAGCCCCTACGTCCAGGCGCTGGTCGCCTCACCTGCGGTGAGCGAGGACGGCACCGTCTTCCTCGGAGTGGTCGGCGGCGGCGCCTTCAAGTCGTTCGACCGCGGCGACACGTGGAACCAACTGGCCTTCTGGAGCACCATGCCCAACGTGGTGGCCATCGGCTTGTCTCCGGCCTACGACACCGACCGCATGGCCTTCCTGGGCAGCGACGCCGACGGCGTGTTCCGGTCGACGAACGGCGGGCGGAGCTGGAATCCGTCCAGCAGCGGGCTCACCGGGCTGTCGGTGCAGGCCGTCGCGGTCTCGCCAAACTTCACCAACGACCAGATGGTCTTCGCCGGCATCGTGGACGGGGGCCTGTGCCGCTCGACCGACGCCGGTCGGACCTGGACGCAACTGGGCAAGTCGACCCTCGGCACCGCCACGGTGCAGGCCGTGGCGCTGTCCCCCGCGTTCAAGGACGCCCGGGTGGTGGTGATCGGCACCGAGGAGCATGGGCTCTGGCGCTCGACGGACGGCGGGCGTCGCTGGGCCGCGATCGAGGACGTGGCGTCGCAGTCGATTAACGCCGTCGCCATGTCCCCGAATTTCGCCGAGGATCAGCTCGTCGTGGCGGGGACCGGCGATGCCGGCGTGCTGGTGAGCGCCGACGCGGGGCAGACATGGACGATGCACTCGGTCGGCGACGAGGTGGGCGCCGTGCTCAGCGTGTCGGTGATGGTCGACGGCGGCGAGACGACCATTTGGGCCGGCACCTACGAGACCGGCCTCTATCGGTCGACGGACCTGGGCGAGACCTGGGAGGCGGCCAACAACGGCATCACGAGCCAGAACTGGGTCACGCTGTCCCTCAGTCCAGCCCTGGCCCGCGACGGCACCATGTTTGCCGGCGGAACCGGGACGGGGGTGTTCCGGTCGACCGACGGCGGCGAGTCATGGGCCCCGGTCACCGAGGACTACGCGGAAGCCGACGTGACGGGCCTGGCCATTTCGCCGAACTACCAGCGCGACCGCATCGTGTTTGCCGCGACCAGCATCGGGCTGCTGCGCACCACGGACGGCGGCGACGAGTGGCGCGAGATGGAACGCGGCATCGACACCGAGGAGATTCGCGCGGTTGGTGTGTCTTCCACGTATGCGCGCGATCGCACGGTGTTCGCGGGCGGCCCGCTGGGCTTAGGCTACAAGAGCACCGACAACGGCAATTCGTGGACGCAAATCGACTACGAGTTCGACGGCGAGACCATCGCGGCCATCGCCACCGGCCCCGACTATGCCAACGACCAAACGGTCTTCATCGGAACCCTCGGCGAGCGCACGGCGGCGGTGCACCTGAGCCGGGACGGCGGGGCGACCTTCGAGCGGTTCGTGGAGCATGACTCCGCGTCACCGTGGATCGCGCTGGGGATTCCGGCGTCCTACACGCCGGAGGATCGCTGGTGGATGTTCGCCACGGCGGGCCAGGTGTTCAAGCCGGCGGAGCGCATTTCGGATACCTGGAGCGGCACCTTCCCGGCGAGCCGGCGGTCCGCGGTGCTGGCGGTCGTGCCGGCACCGGTGTCAGGCGACGAGCGCGTGTTCGCCGCCACCAGCGCCGGGGTCTACCGCAGCGCGACGAGCGGTGCGTCGTGGCAGCCAATCAACTCCGGTCTGAGCAACCTGGCCGTGCTCACGGTCGTCGCGTCGCCGAATTTTGCCGAGGACCAGAGCGTGTACGCCATGGCGCTGGGCGGCGAGATCTGGCGCTGGGTCGACGAGCCGGCGGAGGCTGAAGAAGCCGACGAAGAAGCGGACGCGGGAGGCGACGGGGAGTAGGCGGCGGTCCGAAGGCGGGCGCGGCCGGGGTCGCGGGCTCTAGATTTCTCGCTGCGCTCGGAAGGACACGGAAGCTTCAGCGCGGAACAGGGAAAAGGCTCTTGAGCCGCGTGGTTGGAAGTCTCCTGAGCGTCTGATTGCGCGGATCGACCTCGATGCCGACGGATTCCAGGGCCGTCACCCCGAGGAGCGGCTCAGCGTCCGCCTCTCCGATAACGATCGTCGATCCCACAACTTCGCCCATGAACTCGATATTGCCGGTCGTGATGTCCAATCGGACTTCGCTGCCATCAGCCAGCCCGTAAACCCGTTGCCCCTTGGGCATAAGGCCGATGGCTTCCAGGAACGGCCGGGGTACGAGGGAGTCGATCGCGCCGGTATCCACCAGAAACAGCCCTTCCCAAGTTCGCGCCGGCTCTGCCGGGTTTCGAACTACGGCGGTCACTTGCGTGACACTCATTTCAGGACCCTTTCCGTGCCTGCCCGATGGCCAAGCTCTGCGACCCGGTGCTTGACGGTTTGGGCAAGCGCCTATAAATCGATTGTGACGGCCCCGTCACTGCGGCGCAAAGCCAAGCCAGGATTTCAGCCCGAATGAGATGCAGGCAGTGCGCCCGGCGCCGTCCGCAGCGTGAGCCGAACCACGTGCTACCCCACGATCGAATAGAGCCAGGTGCCCAGCACGAGACTCAAGGTGGCCAGGGTGAGCAGCACCGCGAGTCCGGTGCGTGACACTCGCCAGGAGCTCGGCCGCTCAATCATTGGCAATGGTCCTCAAGGTGATTGGGATGGATCGCTGGATGCACTTTAGGCAGGCGAAGCGTCGGCGGCAAGGGAGGCGCGGCCAGGGGGCATGTCTGGTAGAGGCGACGCATGCGTCGCCTCTACGCGTGACCGGCCCGCCCGTGCCCGATGGGCTGGCGGCGCCCATTGTTGGGCCAGGGCGCCTCTGCTAGACTTGCCCGGCTCGCGAGGGTGTGAATGTTTTCACAAAGTCCTCGGATCGGACTGAGTCGCGATGGGCCTGCTGCGCGCGGCGGCGCTGGCACTCCAGTTCGGCTCGCTGGTCGGGGCGATGTTCATCGTCGGCATCCTCGGGGGCAGGTGGCTCGATGAGCGGTTGGACCTCAGCCCGCTCTTTTTGCTTGTGGGATTGATGCTCGGTCTCGTCGGCTCGGCCTACGTCTTCTACCGGATCATGACCGCGTTGTCGCGCGGGGATCGCTAGCCTATGGCCGACGTTAATTCGCCCCCGGTTGAGAACGTCAGGTTCGCCGAGGACGGCGCCGACCTTTCCCCCCACATCAGCGCGGCGGCCGAGCCCCTGGGCCACTTTGGGCCCTTCACCTTCACCAACTCCATGCTGATGATGTTCATCACCATGGCCCTGCTGCTGGTGGTGGCCTGGCTGGCGTCGCGGCGGATTCGCCAGGATCCGGAGGCGGCGCTGGTGCCCGAGGGCCTGCAAAACGCGGCCGAGGCGGTGGTCGAGTTCCTCGATGAACTGGTGCAGTCGACGGTGGGCAAGACATACGCCCAGCGCCTGTTGCCGATCGGGGCCACCTTCTTCATCTTCATCCTGGTCGCCAACTGGTTCAGCCTGATCCCCGGCATCGGCACCATCTGGCTCCGCGTGCCGGACCCGCACGACCCGGCGCACCAAATCGCGGCGCCGATCTTCCGACCGGCGACCGCCGACATCAACATGACTCTGGCGCTGGCAATCCTGGCGTTCCTCGTCATCCACGGCTCCGGCATCCGGGCGCACAATCCGGTGGGCCACATCAAGGAAATGTCCCAGGTCGCGCTGCTGGCGCCGGTGTTCATCCTGATCGAGCTGTTCGTCGTCATTTCGCTGTCGTTCCGACTCTTCGGCAACCTGTTTGCCGGGGAGGTAGTGCTGAATGGACCGATCCTGGCGGGATTCGCGCTGGGGCATATCCCGCTGATTGGGGTCGTGTTCCTGGTACTTGAGTTACTGTTCGGGCTGGTTCAGGCCGTAATCTTTTTCATGCTCAGCATGGTGTTCACGGGACAAGCCGTGGCTGAGTCGGGTCACGAGGCGCACTAGACGCCGCGAGGAGGGGTTGGACGCATGGAAGAAGCTGCAAACCTGGCACCGTTGGGCGCCGGGTTGGCAATTGGCATCGGCGCCATTGGGCCGGGCCTGGGAATCGGTCTTGGGGTGCAGGCGGCCATGAACGCCATCGGTCGTAATCCAGAGGCCGCCGGCGACATCCGCAATACGATGATCGTGGGTCTCGGTTTGGCCGAGGCCATCGGAATCTACGCGTTCATCATCGGCATCCTTTTGGCGTTCGGCTAGGACGGCGACCGCTGCAAGCGTAGGCGGAGGCGACGCTGATGGACGGGTTAATCAACTCACTGGGGATCAGCGGCTGGAACATCCTGTTCCAGCTGGTGAGCTTCGTGATTTTCTTGTATCTCATGCGGCGTCTGCTGTTCGGGCCGATCACGCAGATGCTGCGCCGGCGCCGCGAACGGATCAGCGAGAGCCTGCAGGAAGCGGAATCGCTGCGGGGGCAGGTCGAGCGCGAGCGAGCGGAGTTTCAGGCCGAGCTCGCCGACGCCCAGGCCGAGGCCCAGCGGATCCGCGACGAGGCCGCCCGCAGCGCCGAGGCGCTGCGCACGCGCGAGGTCGAGCGCGCGCGCGAGGAAGCGGAGCGGCTGCGCAGTGACGCTCGCTCGGAGATCGACCGGTCGCGGGCGCAGGTCCGCGAGGAGCTCCGCGCCGAGACGGCCGAACTGGTGCTGGGCGCCACGGCCCGCGTGCTGGATCGCTCCATCGACGACCCTGAGCACCGCCGCCTGGTGCGGGAAGCCCTGGCGGACGTCGACGGGGGCGCTCGGTGAGACAGGGCGCAGCCGCGCGCCGACGCCGTGCCCGCACCTACGTGCAGGTAGTGGTGGCCGCGGCGCAGCGCGAGGACTCCTGGGACGACTGGGAGAGCGACCTGCGCACGCTGCGGGCCATTGCGGATGACGACTCGGTGCGGGCGTTTCTCGAGAACCCCGGGACGCCGCTTGCCGAGCGACTGGACCTGGTCGACCGCGTGGCCCGGTCATCCGTGAGCGTGAACGGCCTCGGACTGCTGCACGTGCTGGTGACGAGCCGGGACGTGGACGCGCTGCCGGAGATCGAGCGCGGATTCCTGCGCGTCGCCGACCGCGAGCGCCGCATGGACCGCGTGCATGTGACCACGGCGGCGCCGTTGCAAGAAACAGAGACTGACGAGTTGCGCCAGCGGCTGGCCCAGCCGGGCCGCCGGCTGCACCTCACCACCACGACCGATCCGGCCCTGTTGGGCGGCTTCGTGGTGCGACGCGGCGACAATGTTTTGGATTTGAGCGTGCGCGCCCGGCTCCAATCGCTGGGCCGAGCGTTGCGCTAGGCGCGAGGGACGCGAATGTCAATCAGCCCACAAGAGATCGCAGACGCCCTACGGCAAGAAATCGAGGGCTTTCAGGCCAGCGCCCAGCAGGCCAACGTGGGCAACGTGCTCGAGGTCGCCGACGGCGTCGCGCAGGTCACGGGCATCTCCGAGTGCCTGGCGGGCGAGCTGCTGGAGTTTCCCGACGGCGTGATGGGCATGGCGCTCAACCTGGAAGAAGACACCGTGGGCGCGGTGATCCTCGGCGACTACCTGACCATCGAGGAAGGCGACGAGGTGCGCACCACCGGCCGCGTGGCCGAGGTGCCCGTGGGTCCGGAGCTGCTCGGCCGCGTGGTCAACGCGCTGGGCGAGCCGGTTGACGGCAAAGGACCGATCACCGCCGACGCCACCGACGTGATCGAGAAGGTGGCGCCCGGCGTGGCGCTGCGCCAGGACGTGGATACGCCGGTGCAGACGGGCATCAAGGCTATCGACGCGATGATTCCGATCGGCCGCGGCCAGCGCGAGCTGATCATCGGCGACCGCCAGATCGGCAAGACCGCCATCGCCCTGGACACGATCATCAACCAGCGCGGCGGCGACCTGATTTGCATCTACTGCGCCATCGGCCAGAAGGAAAGCGCCGTGGCGCAGGTGGTGGCCTTGCTGCAGGAGTACGGCGCGCTGGAGCACACCATCGTCGTCGCCGCCACCGCCAGCCAGCCGGCCGCGCAGCAGTACATCGCGCCGTTCGCCGCCTGCACGATGGGCGAATACTTCCGCGATCGCGGCCAGGACGCGCTGGTGATCTTCGACGATCTCACCAAGCACGCCTGGGCCTATCGCCAGGTGTCGCTGGTGCTGCGCCGTCCGCCGGGCCGAGAGGCTTACCCGGGCGACGTGTTCTACCTGCACTCGCGGCTGCTCGAGCGATCGGCTCGCATGCACGACGACCAGGGCGGCGGCTCGCTAACAGCGCTGCCGATCATCGAGACGCAGGAAGGGGACGTGAGCACTTACATCCCCACCAACGTCATCTCGATTACCGACGGGCAGATCTACCTGGAAGCCGACTTGTTCAACGGCGGCATCCGCCCGGCCATCAACGCCGGGCTGTCCGTGTCACGAGTGGGCGGCGACGCGCAGATTCGCGCCATGAAACAGGTGGCCGGCCAGCTGCGGCTGGGCCTGGCGCAGTACCGCGAGGTGGCGGCGTTCGCGCAGTTCGCCTCCGACCTGGACCGCGCCACGCGCAACCAGCTTGAACGCGGCGCGCGCCTGACCGAGTTGCTGAAGCAGCAGCAGTTCGTGCCGGCGCCGATCGAGGAGCAGGTCTGCATCATTCACGCCGGCACCTCGGGCGCGGTCGACACGGTGCCGACCGACCAGGTCGCGAACTTCGAGCAGGAGCTGCTCGACTTCCTGCGCTCGGGGCAGGCCGAGCTCTTGGACCGCATTCGCGAGTCGAGAGAGTTGAGCGACGACGACGAGGCCGCGCTGGACGCGGCGATCGCCGACTTCTCGGCCAACACGTTCTCGGGCCGCGCCGCGATGGCCGGCAGCTAGCCGATGGCCAATCCGCTGGAGCTGCGGCGCCGCATTCGCAGCGTCGAAAACACGCGCCAGATCACCCGGGCCATGCAGCTCGTGGCGGCGTCGCGCATGCGGCGCGCCCAGGACGCGGCGGACGCTGCGCGGCCCTATGCCCAAGAGGTGCTCGGGCTAATGCAGCAGCTCGTGGCGGCCACCGGCGACGACCTGCTGCCGCCGATGCTGCGCACGCGACCCGTGGAGCACTCGGCCTACGTCGTGATGACGACGAACCGTGGACTGTGCGGCGCGCTCAACACCAACGTCGTCCGCCAAGCGATGGAAGACATTGAGGAGTCGCGGGCCAGCGCGGAAGTGTCGGTGATCGTGATCGGCCGGCGCGGGCGCGTGTCGCTGGCGCGGCTGGTGCCCATGCAGGCGGCCTTCACCGACATTTCGGACCGGCCGACGGCGGCGGACATCATCCCCATCGCCCGGATGGTGATGGACGGATACCTGGCGGGCGACTTCGATGAGGTTCAGATCGTGTACCCGGAGTTCGTAAACACGCTGACGCAGCGGCCGACGTCGCTGCGCCTGCTGCCCGTCGTGCTGCCGGAGGACTCCGATCCCCGCGACGCCGACGTGATCTTCGAGCCGGACCCGGCCACGGTGCTCGAGGCGCTGGTGCCGCGCTTCATCGAGACGGTGCTCTACGAGACGCTGCTCGAGCTCACGGCCAGCGAGCACAGCGCGCGCATGGTGGCGATGCGCGCGGCCACGGACAACGCCAGCGAGCTCATCGACGCCCTGGGGCTCACCTACAACAAACTGCGGCAAGCCAAGATCACCAGTGAGATCATCGACATCGCCTCCGGCGCCAACGCGCTGGCGCAGCGCGCGTGAGGGAAGGATTGGGAATGGCGAGCGGACGCATCGCACAAATCATCGGGGCCGTCATTGACGTCGAGTTCCCGGCCGGCGAGCTGCCGGCGCTCTACAACGCGCTGGAGGTCGAGGCTCCGGATCGCGACGACCGCGTGGTGCTGGAAGTCGAGCAGCACGTTGGCGACGGTCGGGTGCGGTGCGTCTCCATGCGCCCGACCGAAGGCCTGAGCCGGGGGATGGAAGTGGCGGACCTGGGCGGACCAATCTCGGTGCCGGTCGGCGCGCCCACGCTGGGTCGCGTGTTCGACGTGACCGGCGAGCCCATTGACGGCAAGGGCGACGTGGTCACCGAGACGCGGTATCCCATTCACCGCGCGCCGCCGCCGCTGACCGAGCAGACGACGCAGGCGGAGGTATTCGCCACCGGGCTGAAGGTCATCGACCTCATCGCGCCGTTCACGCGCGGCGGCAAAACCGGCGTGTTCGGCGGGGCGGGCGTGGGCAAGACGGTGATCATCATGGAGATGATCAACAACATCGCCGTGCAGTACGGGGGCTACTCCGTGTTCTGCGGCGTCGGCGAGCGCACGCGCGAGGGCACTCAGCTCATCCGCGAGATGACCGAGGCCGGCGTCATCGGCAACGCCTGCATGGTGTTCGGCCAGATGAACGAGTCGCCCGGCGCGCGTCTGCGAGTCGGCCTGGCCGGCCTGGCGCTGGCCGAGTTCTTCCGCGACGAGGAAGGGCGCGACCTGCTGCTCTTCATCGACAACATCTTTCGCTTCACCCAGGCCGGATCCGAGGTCTCGGCGCTGCTGGGGCGGATGCCGTCGGCGGTGGGCTATCAGCCGTCGCTGGGCACCGAGATGGGCGAGCTGCAGGAGCGCATCACCTCGACCACCTCGGGCTCGATCACGTCGCTCGAGGCGATCTACGTGCCCGCGGACGACTACACCGACCCGGCGCCGGTGACGACGTTCGCCCACCTGGACGCCACGATCCGGCTGGAGCGCTCGATCGTGGAGCGCGGCATCTACCCGGCGGTGGACCCGCTGACCAGCACGTCGAAGATTCTCGATCCGCGCATCGTGGGCGAGCGCCACTACGACGTGGCGCGCGGCGCGCAGCAGGTGCTCCAGCGGTTCAAGGACCTGCAGGACATCATTGCGATCCTGGGTATCGAGGAGCTCTCGGAAGAGGACCGGCTGACGGTGGTGCGGGCGCGCAAGATCGAGCGCTTCTTCTCGCAGCCGATGAACGTGGCCGAGGCCTTCACGGGACAGCCGGGCGTGATCGTGCCGGTGGAGGAGACCATCCGGGGGTTCGAGGAGATTCTCGCCGGTGAGCATGACGAATTGCCCGAGCAGGCGTTCTACATGGTGGGAACGATCGATGAGGCCGTGGCGAAGGCCGAGCAGCTCGCCGCCGAAGGCTAGGCGCGGCGTCGGTTCATCGCGGCGGTAAGCGACATGCACCCTCACCCCCGTGTCGGGCACGGGGCAGGCTCCAACCCTTCCCCATCGAGGGAGAGGGAGCCGGAGGGCGCTCTGATATTCTCGACGAGGAGGCGTAGATGGCTGGGTTGACCCTCACCGTCGTCTCGCCGGAGCGGGAAGTTCTGCGCGAGGACGACATCGATATGGTCGTTGCGCCCGGAATCGACGGCGAGCTCGGGCTGATGCCGCGCCACGCCCCGCTGGTGACCCAATTGCAGGCTGGCACGCTGCGCTATCGCAGCGGCGGCGATGAACGCTTCCTCACCATCCTGGGCGGATTTCTCCAGGTCATGCAGGACACGGTGACGGTGCTCGCGGACGGCTCGGAGCGGTCCGACGAGATCGACGTGGAACGGGCCGAGCGCGCCCGCGCCGAGGCGCTGCGCGAGCTCGAAGAGGCGCGCGTGGGCGGAGACGACGCGACGGTGATTCGGGCGCGGCTGGCCCTGCTGCGGGCGCTGGCGCGCATCCGTACCGCGCAACGGGCAGGGCGCGGCTAAGGCCGGCCCCGTGGCCGCAGCCCTGGCCGACGCCGCCACGACCACGCCCGCTGCCACGCGGGTTGCGATCACCGGCGGCCGGTCGCTGCGGGGCGCCTATCGAGTGCCCGGCGCCAAGAACGCAGTGCTGCCCATGATGGCCGCGTGCCTGCTGACGGAGGAAACCTGCGTCATCGAGGACATCCCGCTCATCACCGACATCATGGTCATGGCCGAGCTGCTGCGGGGGCTTGGAGCCCAGGTGGAGATCGACACCGAGCGCCGATCGGTCGCCATCACCGCCGGCAGCGTCCACTCGACCCGTCCCGATCCGCGCCTGGTGCGCGCCATGCGGGCCTCGTTTCAGGTCACCGGACCGCTCCTCTCGCGCTTTGGGCGCGTGGACTGCCACGCGCCGGGTGGTTGCCAGCTCGGCACGCGCCCGGTGAACGTGGACATCGAGGGCTTCGAGGTCTTGGGGGCCTCCATCGCCCTGGGCGGCGGCGTCTACCAGGCGGTGGCCGACCCGCTGGTCGGCGGCCAGGTCTACCTGGACTACCCGAGCCACACCGGCACGCAAAACCTGCTGATGGCGGCCACGCTGGCCAGCGGCTACACGACCATCGTGCACGCCTCGCGCGAGCCGGAAGTGATCGCGCTGGTGCACTTCCTGCGCAGCATGGGCGCCGAGATTCACGGGGAGGGCACGAGCACGATCGGCGTGCAGGGCCAGTCGCGGCTCTTCGGCACGGTGGCGCGCGCGATCCCGGACCGGATCGTGGGCAGCACGATGGCGGTGGCGGCGGCCATCAGCGCCGGCGACGTGGAGCTGCTGAACGTGCGCCCCGACCACCTGCAGCCGGTGCTGGTCAAGCTCGCCGCCATGGGGGTGACGTTGCAGGAAACGAACCGCTCGGTGCGGGTCACGGGCAGCCCGATGCTCAGCGCCACGGCCATCCAGTGCATTCCGTTTCCGGGCTTCCCCACCGACGTGCAGGCGGCCATGGGCACGCTGATGACCCAGGCCCACGGCGAGAGCTCCATCATCGAGCGCGTCTACGACGGCAACCTGGGCTATGTGGAACAGCTGCGGCGCATGGGCGCCGACGTGACGGTCGAGGGCCCCACGGCCCGCATCCGCGGCCCGGCGCCGCTCACGGCCTGCGAGGTGCGGCTATGGACCGACATCCGCGCCGGCGCGGCCCTGCTGCTGGCAGGGCTGGTGGCGGACGGGACGACGGTGCTCGATGACGCGGAGATCATCCAGCGCGGCTACCAGGACCTCCCCGGCGACCTGCAAGAGCTTGGCGCCGACATCACGGTTGAGCGCCGCCCCCGGCCGGCGGCCACGGCTACGGTTGGCTAAGTGTTCCGATCCCTAAGCTCGCAGCGGCTTGGGGTCGACCTCGGCACCGCCAACGTGCTGGTCTACCTCGTCGGCCAGGGCGTGATCATCGACGAGCCGTCGGTGGTCGCCGTGTCGGTGCAAGACCGCCGGATCGAAGCCATCGGGCACGCGGCTCGCGAGATGGTGGGGCGCACGCCCGGCAGCCTGCACGTGATGCGCCCGCTGCAGGACGGCGTGATCGCCGACTACCTGGTCACCGCGGCCATGCTGCGCTACTTCATCGAGCGCGCGGCTGGCCGCCACCGTCTCTTCCGGCCCGAGGTGATGGTGGCGGTGCCCACGGGCGTAACCACGGTGGAGCAACGCGCGGTGATGGACGCGGGCATCGCGGCGGGAGCCAAGCGCGTGCACCTGATCCCAGAGCCGCTGGCGGCAGCGATCGGCGCCAACGTGCCCATCTCCCATGCTTCGGGAAGCATGGTGGTGAACCTGGGCGGGGGGACGACGGAGATTGCGGTGATCTCGCTCAACGACATTGTGGCCGACTGCTCGGGGTCGCTGCGCGTCGGCGGCAATCGCCTGGACGAGGCCATTCGCACCTACATCAAGCGCAAATACAACCTGATGACGGGCGACCGCACGGCGGAAGCGATCAAGATGCGCATCGGCAGCGCCATCGTGCTGGAACCCGCGGAAACCATGGAGGTGCGCGGGCGCGACCAGATGCAGGGTCTGCCGCGCACCGTGACCATCACCTCGGACGAGATCACGGAGGCCATCGCGGAGCCCGTCGACCAGATCATCCGGGGCGTTCGCAGCGTGCTCGAGGCGACCCCGCCGGAGCTGGCCGCCGACATCATCGACAAGGGCCTGGTGATGACCGGGGGCACGGCGCTGCTGCGCAACCTGGACAAGCTGGTGGCGCGGGAGACCGGCGTGGCCGTGCACGTGGCGGAGACGCCCCTGCTGTGCACCGTCCGGGGCACCGGCGTTGCCCTGGAGCACTTCGACGTGCTGCAAAAGATCGTAATCTCGCACCCGTAGCACCGGCCGAGCGAGGCTGAGATGACCCTGATTCTGCAAACGTTTCCCATGCCCCCGGGCCCGCAGGCCGATCTGGAACGCGACTACGAGGTGCGCCAGGCGCCGTTTGCCGACGGCGACGAGCTGGCGGCGGCGGCGGAGGGCGCCGTGGCCGTAATCGCCGGCACCGAGCCGTGGTCGCGCGACCTGCTGGAGGCCAACGCCGGCACGCTGCGCTGCATCTCGCGCGTGGGCACCGGGGTGGACAGCATCGACCTGGCCGCCGCCACCGACGCCGGGGTGGCGGTGCTCAACGGCCCCGGCGAAATGTCGCTGACGGTCGCCGAATACTCCGTCGGCATGATGTGGACGCTGGCGCGACGCATATTCGACGCCGACGCCTCGGTGCGCACCGAAGGCTTCGCCAAGCGCATCGTGCTGCTGGGCAACGACCTGGCCGAAAAGACGGTGGGAATCGTGGGGTTCGGGGACATCGGTCGCCGCGTGGCGACAATCTGCCAGCACGGCTTCGGCATGTGCGTGCTGGCGCACACGGCCAATCCGGATCCGGCGCGGCTCGAAGCAGCGGGGATCGACGGGGCGTTCGTGTCGCTGCCCGAACTCCTGCGCCAATCCGACTTCGTGACGCTGCATACGCCGGTGACCGAGGACACCATGGAGATCATCGGGCGCGAGGAGCTGGCCCTGATGAAGCCCGGCGCCTTCCTGATCAACAGCTCCCGCGGGCGGCTGGTAGACGAGGCCGCAGTGGTCGAGGCGCTGCACGACGGGCGCCTGGGCGGCCTGGGATCGGACGTCTTCGCCGTCGAGCCGCCGCCGGAGGACCACCCGTTCTTCCACACGCCGCGCACGATCCTGACGCCGCACTTCGGCTCGCACAGCCACGAGTCGATGTTCCGCATGGGCGACCGCGCGGTGCGCAACCTGCGGGAGTTCATGGAGACCGGCCGGTGCGAGCGGACGGTGAACCCGGAGGTCTACGACCGGCTGTCGGGATAGGCAGGGGCTGATCGACGCGGTGCTCGCTACACTGCGCCGCCAGGAGGATCTGACGCCATGCCCGACCTCGTCCTGCGCGCCGCAACGCTGATCGACGGGACCGGCGCCGAGCCGCTGCGGCCCGGTCAGGTGACCATTCGCGACGGAAAGATCGCCGCCGTGGGCGCGCCCGGTCGAAGAGACCCCGCCGACGCCGAGATCGTGGACTACGGCGACGCCACCCTCCTCCCTGGATTGATCGACGCCCACGTGCACCTGCAATTCACCGCAGGGCCGGATCACCCCACCACGCGCGGCATCCACATGGGGGCCAGCGACGCCGAGCGCATCGCCACCGCCATCGGCAACGCCCAGCGCGGCCTGGCCACGGGCGTGACCACCATGCGCGACACCGGCGGCTACCTGACGCTCAACATGGACGTGCGCGACGCCATCAACGACGGCCACGTCATCGGCCCGCGCCTGCTGGTGTGCGGTGCGCCCATCACCACCACCGCCGGGCACCTGCACTGGTGCGGCCTGCGCGCCGATAACCGCGACGAGGTCGTGGAGGCCGTGCGGACGATGGCCGAGGCCGGGGCGGACTTCATCAAGGTCATGGCCACCGGCGGCATGATGACGCCCGGCACGTCGCCCGGCATGACGCAGTACTCGGAAGGCGAGCTACAGGCCCTCGTGGACGACTCCCACCGGCTGCGCAAGCAGGTGGCGGCTCACGTGCTGGGCACCACCGGCTGCATCATGGCCATCGACGCCGGCGTGGACACCCTGGAGCACTGCTCGTGGCTCGACGAAACCGGGCAACACGGGGCCTTTCGCTTCGACGCCGAGGCCGCGGCCCGCATCTCGCCCGCCACGCAGTCGGTGCACATGACCGTCGGCGCGGGCAGCCGGGACTACGTGCGCGGGGTCGACCACCTGGACGAGATGTGCGAGTCGGACCGCGAGGAGCTGTACGAGCGGGGCCGCTACCACCGCGCCATGCGCGCCAGCGGCACGCCGGTGGTCGTGTCCAGTGATGCCGGCGTGATGACCACCAAGCACGACGAGTTCGCGCTCACCGTCATCGCCGCCGCGGTCACGCTCGACCTCTCGCCGGTGGAGGCCATCAACATCACCACCTACGCCCCCGCGAGCACTATCGGGCTGGGCGACGTCACCGGCGCGCTCAAGCCGGGACTGGCCGCCGACGTGCTGGTGGTTGAGGACGACGTGGGCGAGAACATCTGCTGCGTGGCGGACCCGATCGCCGTCTACCTCGGCGGACGCGAGGTCGCCCGCGACCGGCGGCTGCTCGCGGCCTGAGGGGGAGCCTCGCACCCCATCCGTCATTTCGGCGGAGAGCCTGCCCCGTACTCGATACGGGGCCGGAATCCAGTCCGATCGAGTGTGCTCCGAATCGACCTATTGTCATTCCGAGCCGCAGGCGAGGAATCTAAGGGGCAGGGAAAACGCACAGCGTCCTTAGATTCCTCACGTTCGTTCGGAATGACAGGAATGAAGCGCACAGATTGACTCGCGATGGTCCACCGAAGTCGCTTTGGTGTAGGGGCGGGTCTCAGACCCGCCCGGGCCGATCCCGCCGCCTACCGATACCCGACGTGAATCTCCAGCTTCTCCAACGTGAGCCGCTCGGCGATTGCGTCGAGCGGACTGACCCACACGCCGACCAGATTCTCGCCATGCGCCAGGAACGCCGGCTGGGCCTCGAAGGCCAGCCAGCCGTCCTCGACGGTCGGCGGCGGCAGCAGGATGTTGTTGACCCGCAGCTCGATGCGCTCGACCACGTCCGATAGCGGCGGGCGGTTGTAGAGGTCGCGGTACTTCGTCGCCAGGAGCACCGGGTCGAGCCGGTCGCCGTCTGATGCCTCATCGTCTGAGAGCACGGCGCGCACGGTGATTGACCGCACCGCGTCGGCCTCCGCGTTCACGTCGTCGCCTACCCAGACGCGCACGAAGGTGTCCACCTTGCCGTCGCGGTAGTCACTCGACTGCTTGGGCGGCCCGGGCCAGTCCTCCTTGGGCTGCGGCGTGCCGGTGGGGATATTCGGCAGCAGCGCTGGCAGCGGCGCCAGCAAGTTGGTGTTGAGGAACATCGCCCGCGGCGTGCTCCAGTCCTCCGGCGGTGGGATCATGAAGTGACCGCCGCCGCGACGCTCGGCGAAGAACACCTTGTCGGTGCGGCGCAGCGTCTCCGGCGAGCCGAGCTCGCGCTGCGCCTGCATGCAGCCGCGCCAGTAGTCGGTGTCCATCAGCTCGATGTAGGTGCCGGCGCGCCGGGCCGACTCGGGCGTGCGGTCGGGGTAGTTGAAGGTGCACACGCCGTCGGCGCCCTGGTGCAGCCAGTTGGCCGCCGCGCCGCGCTGCAGCTCGAGCGACGGGTGGAAATAGCCGTCGCTGGAATGGTGCGCGTCGATGCACGGAAACAGCTTCACGGGATGCCCCGCGGTGAGGCGGCGGAAGTCGCGCACGTCCACGTCGAACGTGCGGCAACCGAGGATGAGAATGTCCACAAGGCCCTCGCGCACCCAGGTCTCGATGTCGATGCCGGTGGCGTGGCAGCTCACCACGTCGGGCGGAATCTGCACGCTCAGCAGATAGGGCCGCCCGCGCACGCGCTCCCGCTCCAGCAGCACCGCGCGCAGCGTGCGCATGAGGTCGTTGAGGTGCTCGCGCAGCTCCCACTGCTGCCCCTGCGGCAACAGCACGTCCAGCCGCGCGAAATCGAGGTTGATGCCGTCGTGGTCGAAGCGCCAGGCCACCTCGCGCACGATCTCGGTGACGAAGTCCCGCACCCCCGGCTCGGCGTAGTTCATGTAGCCGCTCTCGACGTGGCCGTAGGGCCACATCAGCCACTCGGGATGCGCCGCCTTCATCGGGATCGTCATCGGCACGACCTTGGTCCCGTCCCAGCCGACGTCGTAACCGTTCATGGCGAGCTGATAGAAGGACTCGATGCCGCGGCGCTGGGCCTGCTCCAGGGCGAGGGAGGGGATCTCGACGCCCGCCTCGACCCAGTTCTTGATCCAGTCGCCGACCGGGCGCACGTCGCTCTTGAACGAGGCCTCCACGCCGCCCTCGGACCACCAGATGATCGTGTCAATCTGCGTGCCCGGCATGTCCTGCAGGCTCAGCTGCGCGTCCCACCACTTCGCCAGTTGCTCCGGCGGAGGCGGCTGGCCCACGAAGTCCTTGGGATCGCCCGTGATGTCATACCGCACCACAATCCGCCGCCGCCGCTCCACCGCGGCCAAATGCTGGGCCGAGAGCTCGAATGGCTGCATGGGGTGTTGTCTTTCCGCCTGGCCTATCTCCGCAACGGCACTATAGGCCGGTGCCGGGGCTCAACGGCGGCCACATGAGGAACTCCCCGGCTGCCGACGCTTGACGCTGATCCTGTGACTTGACACTAGTAGTTCGACGAGTACGCTTCAGGTAGTGGACAGGGGTCCCTGTCGGCGCGTCGCTCCCTCGGAGCGGCGCGCTTTTAGCGTTTAGGGGCTGCAAACCTTCGGTGCGCCTGAATCAATGGCCGGATGTCCGAATCCGGAAAGACTTTTAGGCCGAACTTGCCCATCTGCCCATCGCCTCTGCGATAAAACTTGCCGCTGACGACTTCCCAATACTTTGGTTCGCGAGTGCACCCGCTGCTGACCCACTCATAGACCTCCCGAGCAACGATGTCGGCCAACTCAGTTACATCAGTCCCGCGTTTCGGCGCGTAGAGCACGCCAGTGTGCAGCATTCCACGAAACGCGGACTCGCTTATCCATTGAGTACCGCCTAAGAGGAGATCAACAACGGCGGCCTGACGCAGGGCATCCTCCCTTGGGCCGATGCTTTCAAACGTTACCCGCCCTACAGCACGGTTCGGAAGATTCGCCAGATAGTCGATATAGCGTTCGAGCAGCATCGTGATGGCCAGCGAATACGCATCCGCCGGCAGGTAGGGATCCTGCCCCGCATCGATAAACTGCTGAAACTGAGTCTTGCGGACACCGACTCCGAAGAAGACAGCTGGAACATCAGCGATTAGCTGGCGGATGGCATCGTCAAACGCACGCTGCCGCGCTGGATCGTCATCGAAGAAGAAATGGTCGCGCCGCCGCCGCATATGAGGCTCATGCAGCGTGATGTCCGTCGTCCCGAAGAAATCCCGCTTGATCGAGTTTGCCAACTCTTCATAGGCCGAAATGTCCTCGGGAGAGATTGCCGCTGCGCCGATCGCAAACCACGATTCCGCCAGCCGTGGTTCAGGCGCGGCAACCCCAGACTCATCGATATAAAGGACGTTCTCAGATCGCCCCTCCGAAAGGGGCTGACCTGACTTCAGCTTGAAGGCACGCCGAGAGTCGAGCCAGCCATGGGCTCGCTGTAGGGCCTGTCGCTCGCTGACCTGAATGCTTTCGATGAGTTGGGCGCAGACTTCTCCCTCTTCGCCCGCACGTCGCAGCATCGCGGCAAGGAGACGGGCAAGTCGGCTGGCCTCACTGAGGCGCTCCGCTCGCTCCTTCGCAAGCCTGCGACCCTCGGGATCGCCTCTCGAGTCTGGCATCAGGCCTAGGTGAACTCCCCGATCACTTCGAAAACAGCACGAAGGCTGCTCCGTCGACTCAGGTCCGTGCAATGACCGATTGACAGAGAGCCTTCAGGTCACATCGTAGCGCTCGGTTGACGATCGGCGATCCTTTCTCTCAGGTTTGATTGTTGGGCAGGACTGGCCGCCGCCAAATGCGTAACCATGCGCCGAGTCCTCTTGGAGGCACCGCGTACCCTAGGCTCAGCAGCCGATTCCTTGACCCACCCCAATTCGCCATAGACACTCACCCCTGAAGAAACATCGGCGTTGACGGAGACACGTCGCGGCGATCGGACCGCCGAGCGAGCCTGGGTGGGTGTGAGCCGGGCGCGGGGCCGACGCTGTTGGCATCCCTCCCGAGTTGCCGGCCGAACCCTCGCCGCGGCGAGCTAGTAGACCCGGTCGGGGTAGCGCCCCGTTAGCGGCGCGGTCGCCTGCCACGGCGGGCGGCGGTTGAGTGGTCCGGCGTTGGCCGGACAATCGCGGGTGGCACCGCGGGTCATGAGCCCGTCCCGGAGGGGGCGGGTTTTTTGTTGCGGCGCCACGCCCAGAGGAGCACGACAGGACGGCGAGTGAGGATGGCGACCGAGGATCTCTATTCGACCGATAGCTACCTGCGGACGTTCGAGGCCGTGGTGCGGCGGGCCGGCCCGGACGGCGTGGTGCTCGACCGTACCGCGTTCTATCCGCGCGGCGGCGGGCAGCCCGGCGACACTGGCGAGCTTCGCGCCGGGAACGAGGTCTGGCCGGTGACCCGCGTGCAACGGCGCGCCGGGGACATCGCCCACGCGGTCGAGGGGGAGCCGCCGGAGCCGGGTACTCAAGTGACGGCCAGCCTGGACTGGGAGCGGCGATTCCGCTTCATGCGGCTGCACACGGCGCTGCACGCGCTCTCGGGCATCGTCTGGACCGGCTGGAACGCCGACGTGACCGGCAGCAACATCTCCGACAACGGGGAACGCGCCCGCATGGACTTCTCCCTCGAAGGCATCCGCATCAACGAGATCAAGCAGGACATCGAGGACCGGCTCAACGAGTCGCTCGCCGCCGGGCGCGAGGTCAGGGTCTATGAGCTTCCGCGCGAGGAGGCCTTCCAGCTGCCGGACCTCATCCGCACCCACGTGAACCTGGTGCCGGAGCACATTCGCCGGATACGCATCGTCGAGATCGTGGACGTGGACCGCCAGGCGGACGGCGGCACCCACGTGGCCAACACCGCCGAGGTTGGGCCGGTGCGCATCGTGAACGCGGTGAACAAGGGACGCATCAACCGGCGTCTCGAAATCGCCCTGGCGGACTGACGGTATGTCCCGCAACGCCACCTCTCCCTTCCAGCCGCTGCCGGACGAGCTGGACTTTCCGTCCATGGAGAGGCGCATCCTGGACTTCTGGGCGGAGCAGGGCGCGTTCGACAAGCTGCGTGCCAAGAACGCCGACGGCCCGCGCTGGTCCTTCATCGACGGTCCCATCACGGCCAACAACCCCATGGGCGTGCATCACGCCTGGGGACGCACTTACAAGGACGTCTACCAGCGCTACCGCGCCATGCGCGGCTATCACCAGCGCTATCAGAACGGCTTCGACTGCCAGGGGCTATGGCTCGAGGTCGAGGTCGAAAAGGAGCTCGGCTTCGAGACCAAGCGCGACATCGAGGCCTTTGGGCTCGAGGCCTTCGCCGACGCCTGCCGCGAGCGCGTCGATACCTATTCCGCCATTCAGACCTCGCAGTCCGTCCGCCTGGGCCAGTGGATGGACTGGGACGACTCCTACTACACCCACTCCGACAGCAACATCGAGCACATCTGGAGCTTTCTGCGGCGGTGTCACGAGCGCGGCTGGATCGAGGTGGCCCAGCGCGCCATGCCCTGGTGCGCGCGCTGCGGCACGGCGCTCTCGCAGCATGAGCTGATCGACACCTACCAGGAGATCACGCATGACGCGCTCTACGTGCGGCTGCCGCTGCACGGACGCGAGAACGCCTGGCTGCTGGTGTGGACCACCACGCCCTGGACGCTGGCCGCCAACGTCGCCGCCGCGGTCGATCCCGAGCTGACCTACGTCGAGGTCGAGATGGCCGACGGCGCGCGCTACTTCCTCGCCGAAGCCACGCTGCACGAGGCCCTCGGCGACGAGCCGCACGAGGTCGTCGGCCGCATCACGGGCGCCGACATGCTTGGATGGACCTATGACGGGCCGTTCGACCATCTGCCCGCCGTCGCCGGCACCGAGCACCGCGTCATCCCCTGGAAGGACGTGGGCGCCGACGAGGGCACCGGCATCGTGCACATCGCCCCCGGCGCCGGTGAGGACGACTTCCGCCTGAGCCAGGAG
>DAOUKN010000340.1:0-2374 GCA_034421255.1 Chloroflexota bacterium
GAACCGACCGTCGGCGCTGCGCACGGCCACCGTTTCGCCCTCGAGCGAGGCAATGGCGGTTGCGCCGTTCTTGGGCTCGAGTACGGCGTAGCCGCAGGGAGTGCTGATCGGAATGGTCCCATCCGGCGCCTGGAGCACGTTGCGGCCATCCGCAATGTCGCCCTCGGTGATGGCGTTGAAGTCCGCCACTCGCGCGCCAAACCGCTCGGAGAACCCCTCCGGCGGGCCGTAGGACGATTGCCCGTCGGCTGAATACAACCCAAAGCTCCCATCCGCCACAAACTGCACGTCCGGGTTTGCGTCGAGCGTTTTCTCAATGCGTTGGCGCAGCTCATCGGTCATGAGCGCCGCGTTGGTCAGGAAGATCAGGCGGTAGGGGGACCAGTCCATGCCGGGCGACACGATGTCGACCGGAATGCCGTTGGCCCAGAGCGCGCGATGGACGCCGCGCAGGTCGTCCAGATAGCGGTCGTCCTCGTCGTTATAGCTAAAGAGCTCCTGGGACTCGGACTGATAGACGACGGCCACGTCAGCGGTGTCGCACCTGAGCGGCAGGTGGTCTTCCATGCCGGCCATCTGGCACAGCGCTTCCATGGTGGCTTGCCAGCGGGCCGTGGGTTGCCCGTCCAAGGCGATCAGGTTGTAGCCCGGGGACTCGAAGCTGAAGTACTCGGGGCGATACTGCCAGTACATGGCGCCCGCGCCGCCCGACGCCAGACACATCCACAGCAGCATGGTGGGTTCCTCGGGCGCCGATTGCTTGCGCCAGGTGACGCCGCCGCGGGACATGCCTGAGTAGATTTCTTCGTTCCACCAGCGACCGTTCTTGCCGATGCTGCGTGACCAGTCGTAGCCGAAGGCCCGCTCCGACAGCTTGTACGGGTCTTCCGAAGTCAGAAGGTTGTTGGACGACATGGACATGCCCCAGCTGTCGGCGATCGGCGCGCACATGGTGTCCTGCGGACGCGGATACCAGGCACCGTGCGAGCGCTTTTCGTGCACCGGGTCCACGTCATTGGCGACGTCCATGACCCACTGGAGATGGCCGGCCAGGTTTTCGTAGTGAAATTGCTTATACAGCAGCATCTCCACGACGTTTTGGTTGGAGCGCGGCGGCTGCACATCTTCCCAGCGGCGATAGCGGCGGTGCACACGCGCGTTCAGCTCGTCGAGCGTGAAGCGCTCTTTCAGCCAGGCGTCGTAGCGCGCGAGGGTGCTGGGGCAATAGCAGGGCAAACCGTCGGACGTCTTGCTCCAGGCGGCCGATAACGCGATGCCGTCCCAAAGGCCCCACACCAGCAGGGCCGGATGGTCCTTGTAACGTCCGATCATGTGACGCAGGAGCTTCTCGCCGTATTCGCGCCACGCCGGGTGGTCGTAGCAATGAATCTGGCTGCCCTGCGGGTAGGCGGGGCTGGCGCTGGTGAGGGAGACGTGGTTGCGGTAGCTGACCACGCGCATGTCGGGATGCTCGCGCGTCAGCCACTCCGGGCAGGCGCCGTGCGTGGCCAGCGGAAGGTCGAGCCACATCCGCAAGTCGTGCTTGTGAGCCAGATCGAAGAGCAGGTCGACGTCGTCGGTCTCGTAGATGCCCGGGCGCGGCTCGAGATGGTTCCAATAGTTGAACGTGCGAATGATGCGCATGCCACCGGCACGGATGCGGGCAAAGTCCTCGTCCCACAGCTCCGGCTTGGGAACCGGCGCACGGTAGTACTCCACGCCTACCGGAAACGGAACGCCGGGGATGCCGAATTGGTTATTGCTAGACACGTCAACCCCCTGCTGGACGGCGCGTTCGCCGATGGGTCGGCGAGGCGTTTCGCCGCGCGCTTGGCATGGTGAGGCGGCCGGCGCGGGCCGTCAAGGCGCGAGCCAGGCGCATGGCTCACGACCTGGACGAATAGCCATTGCTTGACATAAATCAGGCATGGATCAAGTCATGCATCCGCAACCGACACGGGATTCACGTTTTGCGCGGGCTACCCGCGGATGACGCAGCGCTAGCGCTTGAGTTGAAACACCGCCTCGACGGATAGCGGGACGTTGCGCGGCATTGTGCCCACGCCCACCGCCGAGCGAACGCCCCGGCCGTCGGGACCAAACACCTCGAGCATGAGCTCTGAGCATCCGTTGACGACTTCACCGGCCTGGTCCATGCCCGGCGCGGCGTTCACGTGACCCAGCATGCGAACGACCCGCTCGATCCGATCGAGCGAGCCGACCACGGAGCGCGCGGCGGCCAGGAGTCCGATCCCCGCCGCCCGCGCCGCCTGCTTGGCTTCCGCGACGGTGTAGTCCGTGCCCACCTGTCCCGGACGCCAAGCCGCTCCTGGTGAGTGCCCCGAGACCCAGACCAGGTCGCCGGTGATGACGG
>DAOUKN010000341.1:0-6052 GCA_034421255.1 Chloroflexota bacterium
TACACCGTCGGCACCATCGCCGTGATGCTGTGGTGGGTGGCGCGGATGCCGTTCCTGCGCCATCGGGGCCTGATTGCGTGGATGGCGCTGGGCTTGATCTGCGGCAGCGCCACCTTCGCCGTTTGGACCTCGGGCGGCGGGCTGGAGACGCGCCAGTTCACCTTCTTCGCCCTGGTCGCGGTGGTCTGTTTGAGCCTCTACGGCGCCAATGGGTGGGGGGTGCTCATAGCATCGCTGAGCCTGGCCGCCGCCGCGCTGACGCGGCCGGAGGGCCTGCTCGTGGCGGCGTGCTGCGTGGGCTGGTTCGTGGTGCACCGGTGGTTCACGGCGCGGCGGCTGGATTGGCGAGGCACGCTGGCGCTGGCGGGACCCTTCGCAGTGCTGATCGGCGGCCATTTTCTGGCGCGCTTTCGATATTACGGCGAATGGCTGCCAAACACGTATTACGCCAAGCACGTGGGTCCGTGGTACGAGTCTGGCTTCCGCTATTTGTGGGCCGCCACGATCGAGACTGGGCTGTACCTGCTGATCCCGCTGGCGTTGGTGGCGTTGCGGGGACGCTGGCGTGAACGCCGGGATGGGATCTACGCCCTGGTGCTGCTCCTGGTTGGGACGCACATGGCCTATCTGTTCGAGATCGGCGGGGACCACTTCGAGTACCGGCCGCTGGACTTCTACTGGCCGCTATTGGCGGTCCCGGCGGCCGAGGGCGTTTGGCGGTTGGGCGCCGGGCTCTCCGGATGGCTAATGCGCAGGTCCCAGCACTTCCGGCGGGCCGGATCGCGAATGCTGGCGGTCATCGTCTTCGTTCCGCTCATCTTCTATGCCAGCGCGATTCAGGCCGTTCTGCTTTTCGAAGGCAAGGAAGTGCCCAGGCCCGATTGGAGCATTCCTCCGGCTGGGCGCATTCCTCCACAAGTCGTGCTAGATGAGCAAAACGCCGGCTGGTTGATGACCGCGCCGGGAATGCCGGCGCTCGTCGCCGTTTCCAACGACCTCCGCAAGCAGGCCGAGCCGCAGGCGGTGGGTTTGAGAGCCCATCAGCATGACGCATTTTCCGCGGGGCGCATTCTCCAGTGGGGGGCTTACGAGCGCGCGTCCCGCCAGATCTTTCCCAGCGACGCGGTGACGTATGCGTTGTCCATTGGAGTTTTCGCGTATTTCATGCCAAATCTCACAGTTATCGACCTTCTGGGACTCACCGATCACACCATCGCCCGCAATCCGGTGACCCAGGCAAACCGCGAGCGAATCATCGCCCACGAACGCTCCCATCCGCCTGCCTACCTTCAGCGGCGCGGCGTGAACATCTATGTCTCGCCGGCGGTCGCCAGCGAAGCCGCCGCGCTGGCTCGATCAAACTATGCCCTCAACATTGCGCCGGGAGTTTGGATGGCGCTCAGTGTTTTTGATCACGCCTGGGCGAACGAGCGATTTGGCCACTTGGACTTGCGCGCCAAGAACCGCTTCTCGCAGGACGACCCGGCCGGCAATCGCCTCATCAAGGACGGCGTGCGCTACGTGGGCGAGGAGTTTCTCGGGCGATTCGAGGATCGGGGATTGGATGGCTGGCGACGTGAGGGCAAGGCGGTCACCAACCATATTCTGGGGCCGTTCTTCGACAGGATCTGGCCAATCCGCGGGCACGTGGGCCCCGGGTTCTTGACGACGTACTATCCCGGCAAGTGGGAGCGGACGGGCCAGGCGTATTCCCCGACATTTGTGGCCAGGGACGATCAATACCTCATGTTCCTCATCGCCGGAGAACGGAATGACCATGTCGGCATGCGCCTGCTGGCCGACGGGGAAGAGGTCGCCCTGTGGCGAGGCGACCGCTGGAATGGGTTTGAAATGGTGATCCATCCGTTGCGTGAAGTTGCCGGGAAAGAACTGCAACTCGAGATCTTCAACAATGAGATTGGGGACCGCCCGCGCCTGATGCTCGATCATGTGATGCTGGTCCGCAGGGAATCGTAAGCCAGCCGACTATCGGCATCCCGGAGCGACGACCATGCGCATACCCAGCATTCGCTCGCTGCTGTGTGACGAGTCGCGAACGCCTTACTCTGGCCTGATGTCGGTGGTCGCCAGCTTGCATCTGACGTGCACTTGACCGTGCCGGGACGACTGGTGCGGGTGCCGCGGCCCGGTCGGTTCGTCACCGCGCTGCTGTGCCTCCCGTGGCTGGTCCTGCTGGGCTGGTTGGCGAGCGTGGCCTGGTTCATCACCGACGACGCCTTCATCAGCTTTCGCTACGTGCGCAACCTGCTCGACGGGCACGGGTTGGTCTTCAATCCCGGCGAGTACGTGGAGGGCTACACCAACTTCCTCTGGGTGCTCGAACTTGCCGCGATCTGGCGCGTGCTGGGCATTCGCCCGGAGCATGTGGCCCAGTGGCTGTCGGTCATCTACACCGTGGGCACGATCGCGGTGATGCTGTGGTGGGTGGCGCGGATGCCGTTCCTGCGCCACCGGGGTCTGATCGCCTGGATGGCGCTGGGGTTGGTATGCGGCAGCGCGACCTTCGCCGTCTGGACCTCGGGTGGCGGATTGGAAACGCGGCAGTTCACGTTCTTCACGCTGGTCGCGGTGGCCGGCCTGAGCGTATTCGGGGCCAATCGCTGGGGGCTGCTGGCGGCCTCGCTGAGCCTGGCCGCCGCCGCGCTGACGCGGCCCGAGGGCCTGCTCGTGGCGGCGTGCTGCGTGGGCTGGTTCGTAGCGCACCGCGGGATCACGGCGCGGCAGCTGGATTGGCGGGGAACGCTGGCGCTGGCTGGACCCTTTGTGGTGGTGATTGGCGGCCATTTTCTGGCGCGATTTCGGTACTACGGCGAATGGTTGCCGAACACGTACTACGCCAAGCACGTGGACTCGTGGTATGAGTCGGGCTATCGCTACTTGTCGGCCGCGGCGATCGAGACCGGGCTGTATCTGCTGATTCCGCTCGCGTTGGTGGCGCTGCGCGGCCGCTGGCGCGAGCGAAAGGACGGGATATATGCCCTAGTTTTGCTGATCGTCGGGACGCACTTGGCGTACCTGTTCGAGATCGGGGGAGACCTCTACGAATACCGTCCGCTGGACTTCTACTGGCCGCTATTGGCGGTCCCGGCGGCCGAGGGCGTTTGGCGGTTGGGCGCCGGGCTCTCCGGATGGCTAATGCGCAGGTCCCAGCACCTCCGGCGGGCCGGACCACGAATGCTGGCGGTGATCTTCTTCGTTCCGCTCATCTTCTATGCCAGCGCGATTCAGGCCGTTCTGCTCTTCCAAGGCAAGGACGTGCCCAAGCCCGATTGGGGCGTCCCTCCGCAAGTCGTGCTCGATGAATCAAACTCCGGGTGGTTGCAGGCCGCGCCGGGAATGCCGGCGCTGGTCGCCGTTTCAAACGACTTGCGCTTGAATTCCGAGCCCCAATTCGTCGGTCTGAGGTCCCATCAACACCACGGCTATAACGCCCCGACGATACCTGGGTGGCGGGCTCTCGAGGAGTCGACCCGTCGGATTATTCCCAGAGATGCGGTGATGTACCTGTCAACACTCGGAATTGTTTCCTATTACTTGCCAACCCTGACGGTCATCGATTTGTTTGGGCTCACCGACCACACCATTGCCCGCAACCCGGTCACCTTGTCAAACAGCGAACGGCGAATCGCTCACGACCGCTCGGCGCCTCCGGGCTATCTGCAGCGCCGGGGAGTGAACATCAACCTCTCTCCGGCCGCTGCAACCGAAGCCGAGGCGCTGGCGCGGGCGAACTACGCCGTGAACGTTGGGCCGGGAACCTGGATGCCGTTCAACGTCTTCGATCATGCGTGGGCCAACGAGCGATTCGGGGACAGCGACCTGCGCGCCCGGAACCGCTATTCGCAGACCGATCCGGGCGGCAATCGGTTCATGCGAGACGGCGTGGGTTATGTCGGCGAGCAGTTTATAGGGCGCTTTGACGGGACGGACCTTGATGGCTGGCATCGCGACGTCAAGGCGGTCACCAACCACGAGTTGGCGCCGTTCACGGACAGGATCTTTCCGGTTAGCGGCCACGTGGGTCCCGGATTCCTCACGACGTACTATCCCGGCAAATGGGAGCGCACGGGGCGGGCGACGTCCCCGACGTTCACGGCCAGGGACGATCAATACCTCGCATTTCTCATCGCGGGGGAGTTTCACGACCACGTGGGCATGCGGCTGCTGGCCGACGGGCAAGAGGTCGCCGTTTGGCGTAGCGACAACTGGAACAGCTTCGAGCTGGTGATCTATCCATTGCGTGACGTTGCCGGCAAAGACCTGCAACTCGAGATCTTCAACCATGAGGTTGGCGACCGCCCGCGACTGATGCTCGATCATGTGATGCTGGTTCGGCAAGAATCGCCTGGCGGCTCTTAGCCGCCCCCGGACGGAGCCTCCACCATGCGCATCACCGACATTCGCTCGCTGCTGCACCATCCGGCGCGGCTGACGCTGATCGAAGTTCACACGGACGCCGGCATCGTGGGATTAGGGTCCACGGGGTCGCCGCCGGGAATGATCGAACCGATCATCGATGATCCCAGCGACGGCTTGCGGCAATTTGTCGTCGGCCAGGATCCGACCGAACCCGTGGAGCTCTGGTATCGAATGATGGAGCGCTGGCCGGCGCAGCGCGGGCGCGCGGATCGCGGCGGCCTCCAGGCAAATGCCATGGGAGCCATCGACATGGCGGTGTGGGACATCGCCGGCAAGGCCAGGGGAATGCCGGTGCATCAGTTGCTCGGCGGCGCACGCGTGGATCGCGTGCTCGCCTATGGCTCCGCGTCCACGATGTACTACGCGGCGAGCAAGAGGAGCGACGAGACGGAGCGGGAGCGCCGGCTGCGGCACAAGTCACCCGAGGAAATCGCCCGCGAGTGCACCACGCTGCGCGAACAGGGATTCAAGGCGGTCAAGTTCGGCTGGGGCAACGACTTCGAAGATGAGGGGATGGCCAAGCTCGCGGCGGCCCGCGAGGCGCTGGGGCCCGATATCCGGCTGAGCGTCGACTTTGGCTGTCCCGCCTATTTCGATCCCGAGTGGACCACCATGGAGGCCATCGACGCCGCCCACAAGCTCGAGGAGTACGACGTGTACTTCTTCGAGGAGGCTCTGCACCCGCTGGACGTGAATGGGTTCGCCGAGTTGACCGCGGCCACGTCGCTCAACATCGCGACGGGCGAGAGCCTGACCACGACCGAGGAGTTCGACCGATTCATCGAGCAAAACGCCCTCGATATCGTCCAGCCGGACGCGGCGCAAATGGGCATCACCCAAACGTTCGAGGTGGCGCACGAGACCGAGCATGCGGGGATCATGTGCGTGCCGCACGGCCCGTGGACGGTCTTCACCGTCACGTGCCACACGCAGATCCTGAGCGTGGCGGGGCTGGAGCCCATGATCGAGTACCCGGCGCTGGTCAGCTATCGCGGTGAGGGCCTCGTCACGCAGCGAGCCACGGCGATGTCCAACTACGAGATCGTCGAGACGCCGCCGGAGCTGGTGGACGGGCACGTGGTGCTGCCGCAGGGTCCGGGCCTGGGCCTCGGCAACCTCGTGCCGGAAGCCGTGGAGCGCTACCAGGCGCTGATGGAGGAGGCGGCCGGGTAAGGCGGCATGCCCGCGAGGCTTCGGATGCCTGGCGTGCGGCCTCGGCGTGGCGCCTCACGTACCATCGCACCTGACCACCTGCCCACCTGAGGCGCCATGCGCATCGCCACCGGCACCATTGCCCACGAATCCAGCACCTTCACGCCGATCCCTACGACCTACGAATCGTTCGCTGAGGGCTCGGCCCTTGGCATCGTGCGCGGCCAGGAGATCCTCGAGGCGCACCGCGGCACCAACCGCGAGCCCGCCGGCTATCTAGACTCCGCCGAAGAGCACGGATTTGAGTTGGTGGGACTGCTGTGGACCGCGACGCAGCCGTCGGGACCGATCGAGGCGTCGGCGTGGCGCCGCCTGAAGGGCGAGTTTGTCGAGCGCTTGCAGGCGGCCATGCCGGTCGACGGCGGGCTCTTCGACTTGCACGGAGCGATGGTCGCGGAGG